>DOHJ01000209.1:11301-11570 GCA_003535335.1 Paracoccaceae bacterium
AGCAACGCCAAAATAGGCTCGCAGGCGACGGTTTTTCACGATTGCAAAATCAGTGAACTCACCCTGCGGCAACTGCGAAATCAGCGCAAGCAGGATTTGGCACCTTTCGGTTTGCAAATGGATGTTTTCAAATTTGACGGCAGCTATCTTTCGCTGGCGATTTATCTGCCGGATGCATCTGTACAGGGTCTTAAAAAAACCCATTTGCTGCGCATGGACGCAATCATTGAAATGGAAAAACCGCTTGAAATTTTTGCCCGCCTGAATAT
>DOHJ01000230.1:0-6021 GCA_003535335.1 Paracoccaceae bacterium
GATGGGCATGGCCGAAATGTTGGCGCATGAAATCAAAAACCCGCTGGCCGGCGTTACAGGTGCGGCGCAATTGCTGGCGATGAACCTGCCAAAGGCCGATCTGGAAATGACAGATCTGATTGTTTCCGAGGCCCGCAGGGTGGTGGGATTGCTGGATCAGGTTGAGCAATTCGGCAATCAAAGCCCGCCTAAACGTGTGGCGGTGAATATCCATGATGTGCTGGATCGGGCCCGAAAATCCGCCGCCTTGGGCTTTGCCGCGCATATGCGGTTTCGGGTGGATTATGACCCGTCTTTGCCCGATACTTGGGCCGATGCCGACCAGTTGATTCAAGTTGTGCTGAACCTGCTGAAAAACGCGGCTCAAGCGGGCGCAAAATCAGGCGGAGAAATCCTTTTGCGCAGCTCGTTTGACAATGGCATGCGGTTGCGTCGCGCTGATGGAACCGGCACGGCCCTGCCGATCTTGTTGGAAATCATAGATAACGGGCCGGGCATTCCTGCCGATATTGCCAACGATATTTTTGCCCCCTTTGTTTCGGGCCGTGAAAATGGCACGGGTTTGGGGCTGGCGCTGGTTTCGAAAATCATAACCGATCATCAGGGCTGGATTGCGGTTGATTCCGTGCCCGGCCGCACCGCTTTTCGTATTTCCCTGCCCAAAGCCCAAACACCTAAAGGAAAATTATAAATGGATGGCACAATTCTGATTGCCGATGATGATCGCACAATCCGCACGGTTTTGACCCAAGCCTTTACGCGGGCGGGCTGCAAGGTGCATGCCACGTCCTCATTGCTGACCCTGATGCGGTGGGTGCAGGAGGATATGGGGGATCTGGTGATTACCGATGTGATGATGCCCGATGGTAACGGGATTGAAATGTTGCCTGAAATCAGCAAGTTACGACATGACCTTCCTGTGATTGTAATTTCGGCCCAAAACACCATAATGACGACGATTAAGGCGGCCGAGGCCAAGGCCTTTGATTATCTGCCCAAACCTTTTGATCTACCGGATCTGATGAAACGCGCTGCCCGTGCGCTGGAAATTTCAAGACAGGGGCGCAGGCCACGAAAACCGCCGGTCAACTCGGGCAATGAGCTGCCATTGGTTGGGCGTACGCCGGTGATGCAGAATTTATACAGCCTGATTGCCAAAATCGTGCATAGCAATCTGGCGATTTTGATCAGCGGCGAAAGCGGCACCGGAAAATCCCTGATTGCCCGCACGATCCATGATTTCAGCGAACGGCGCAATTTGCCATTTGTGGTGGCACCGGTTTCGGATCTGGTTGATGTGGATTCTGTCGAGAGCATGCTGGCCCGCGCGGGCGATGGTACGATTGTGTTTGACACGGTTGATGATCTGGCCGTGGATATTCAAGGTATTATCAGCCAGAAAATTGATCAGCTTAATGGTCAGGGCCCACGGATCATGGCCACCACGCAGACGGGGTTGGCCGACAAAGCGCAGAATTCCACGTTTCGCGAGGATCTTTTTTATCGTCTGAACGGGGTTGGTCTGGATGTGCCACCTTTACGTGACCGGATTGACGATATTACCCTGCTTTCGGATTTCTTTTTGGCAAAAAATACGCAAACTATGGTCAAAACCATATCCGCAGATGCTGAAAAACTAATGCGGCGTTACAGTTGGCCCGGTAATGTGCGGCAATTGCAAAATTGTTTGAACCGGTTGCAAATTACCAGTTCCGAGCCGCAGATCAGCACCGCGGATGTGCAATTGGCCATCGGCGGTCAGCCCATGACCGAGCCTGCAGAACAATACGGCGTACAAGACAAACTCTCGGCTTCGATTTTGCGCCATTTGCAACGCTATTTTGATTTGCACGGCGGTGTGTTGCCGCCGCCCGGGCTGTACGGGCGGATATTGCATGAAATGGAGTTGCCCTTGCTGGAAATAGCAATGCTTGAAACCGGCGGAAATCAGGCCAAATGCGCCGCACTTTTAGGCATCAACCGAAATACTTTGCGTAAAAAATTAACCGAGCTGGATATTCGCGTGACACGGCGCCGCAAAATGATGTAAAAGGGCAACATTAGGCGTGTCTGATTAGCATCAGCTAAAAAAGTTGCGCAAAATATGGTGGTTTGTCGTGATTGCGGCACAAGGTAAGCGCGTGGGGAGTATTAATTGGTGTCGGCTGTTGTTAAAAGCGCAACATGGGAAAAATTAAGCCGTTTGCGGCGAAAAAGACGCGTCCAAAACGCGGCAACGCTTGGTCTGGTGCTGCTTGGGCCGATTTTGGTGGTCGCAACCTACATTGTTTTAGGGCCGCTGGGTAAAGACGGCGCCGGTCCTGGTCTGCGGCTGATTTTACTGACGGATTTGGTCTATATTTTAGTGGTCGCAGCACTTGTTTTGCAAAAGGTGGCGCGCATGATTGCGGCGCGACGTGTGCGTTCGACGGGTTCCCGCCTGCATTTACGCCTGACGGGGGTTTTTGCACTGGTTGCTTTGATCCCGACGGTTTTGGTTGCCGTGTTTGCCGTCCTAACGGTGAATGTGGGGCTTGAGGGCTGGTTTTCGAAAAAGGTTCAGCAAGTGGTGGATACGTCACTTTCGGCGGCCCAAGCCTATCAGGATGAACACCGGCGCGATCTGATTCAGGACACCGAAGCGCTGGCCGGATTTTTGAATATTACGAAAAAAACCAGCCTGTTTTTAAACGACGCGGATCTACGCGAGCTGTTAACCCAAGGTCAGCTGAAAATCCAGCGAGGCCTGCGCGAGGCTTATGTGATTGATGGCGGGGCCAATTTGCGGGCGCGTGGCGAGCGCTCGTACCTGTTTAATTTTGAAACCCCGACACCGGAGGATATCGCAAAAGCCGATGCCGGTGAAATCGTGGTTATTCAGGATTGGGACAACGATGAATTTCGCACTTTGGTCAAGCTTGAGGCCTATGTGGACCGTTATCTGTATCTGTCGCGCAATGTGGATGGCGATATTTTAAACCTGCTCGATAAAACAAAAGACACCGCGCGGATTTATCAGAATTTGGAAAGCGACCGGGGCAGGCTATTGTTGGAGTTTGGCCTGTTATACATCGGGTTTGCGGTCATTTTGATTTTGGCGGCAATCTGGCTGGGCCTGTGGTTTGCCGAAGGATTGTCTCGTCCTGTGGGCCGTTTGGCCGGGGCGGCGCAACAGGTGGGCACGGGGGATCTGGATGTGCAGGTCATCGAGGAAACCGGCGATGATGAAATTGCCATGCTCGGCCGCTATTTTAACCAGATGACCCGCCAGCTAAAGGGACAACGCGATGCTTTGGTGGAAAACACCAACCAGATCGAGCGTCGCCGCCGTTTGTTTGATTCTGTATTGTCTTCTGTGGCTTCGGGGGTGGTTGGTCTGGATCCTAAGGGGCGGGTGACTTTTGTTAACCGCTCCGCCGAACGGCTGCTGTCGTTGCCTGATGGGCAAAGTAGCGATATCAGTGTCGCTGTACCCGAATTCAGCCCGCTTTTGCAGCGCCTGAAAGACAGAAAAAACGAGGTGGTGCAGCAGGAAATCAAGCTGTCGCGTAGCGGGAAATTGGAAAATCTGCTGGTTCGGATCAGCACCCGACGCAACGAAGATGGCAAGCTTGAGGGGTATGTGATTGCATTTGACGATGTTACCGATCTGGTTTCGGCCCAGCGCATGGCGGCTTGGGGGGATGTGGCACGCCGGATTGCGCACGAGATCAAAAACCCGCTAACGCCAATTCAGTTGTCGGCCGAGCGTATAAAGCGTAAATTTGCCCCCGCCGTTGGCGATCAGGCGGAAATTCTGGAACAATATACCGATGTGATCATCCGCCAAACCGGTGATTTGCGCCGGATTGTCGATGAATTTTCACGCTTTGCCCGGATGCCTGAACCGGAATTGCGCGTGCATGATCTGGGTAAAATCATACGCGACGCTGTGACCTTGCAAGAGGCCGCAATGCCGGATGTGAAATTGCAGCTAAAGCTGCCGAATGCGCCGGTCATGGTTGATCTGGATGCTACAATGATATCGCAAGCCTTGGTTAATCTGATTAAAAATGCGGGCGAGGCAATTGAAACTCTGGCTGAAAAAGGCTTGCCGGACAATTTCACAGCAGAAATACGGGTGGCTTTGACCCTGTCACAAAGCACGATCAATCTGGATATTTCCGATAACGGTATCGGGCTGCCGGAAGATCGGGCGCGCCTGTTCGAGCCATATGTCACCACGCGCGCTGCGGGCACGGGGCTGGGATTGCCGATCGTGAAAAAAATCATCGAAGAACACGGCGGCACCCTGTCGCTGGTTAATGCAGATAAGTTCAAGGGTAACGATCATTATGGTGCACGGGCAGAAATCCGGTTTCTGGCTTCTAATTTGGCGGTGCAGACAGTAACAGATAACAAGGTATTAAAGAGGTGATATATTATGGGTGATATACTAATTGTAGATGATGAGCGCGACATCCGCGAGCTGATTTCAGATATTTTGCAGGATGAAGGTTATAAAACCCGTCTTGTGGGCAATTCTGATGATTGCATGCGCGAAGTTAATGATGCTCCGCCGTCATTGATGATTTTGGATATTTGGCTAAAAGACAGCGATATGGACGGCATTGATATTTTAACGGCCGTAAAACGTGAAAACCCCGACATTCCGGTGGTGATTATTTCGGGTCACGGAAATATTGAAATTGCGGTGGCGGCGATCAAACAGGGTGCCTATGATTTCATCGAAAAACCGTTCAATATTGATCAATTAATGGTGGTGGTTGCCCGCGCCATGGAAACCTCGCGTTTGCGTCGTGAAAATGTCGAGCTGAAACGTAGCGAGGGGCCCAGCGGTGTCATGTTGGGCGAAAGCACGGCATTCAAGGCGTTGAAATCCAATCTGGACAAGGTGACAAATTCCAATGGCCGGGTGATGCTGACGGGGCCGGGCGGCGCGGGCAAGGAAATGGCGGCCCGCTATATTCATGCCAATTCAAATCGGGCTTCCTCGCCCTTTGTTTGCGTTAATTCGGCCTCGATTGTGCCCGAGCGCATGGAGGAGGAATTATTTGGCCGTGAATCCGGTGAACGGGGCATCGAGCCGGGTTTGCTGGAGCAGGCCAATGGCGGGGTTTTGTATTTTGACGAGGTGGCGGATATGCCGCTGGTCACGCAATCAAAAATATTGCGGGTTCTGGTGGACCAGCAATTCACCCGGGTCGGTGGCAATGAAAAAATTCGGGTTGATATCAGGGTTATTTCCAGCACAAACAAAAACTTGCAAGAGGAAATTGCCGCAGGAAATTTCCGCGAAGAGCTGTTTCACCGTCTGAATGTTGTGCCGATCATGGTGCCGTCATTAGAGGAACGCTGTCAGGATATTCCGCTGTTGGCCACATATTTTGCCCAGGATTTGAACAAATCCCAAGGCCTGCCGCTGCGCAGTTTTTCAGAAGATGCACAGGCCTTGATGCAGGCCATGCAATGGCCCGGAAACATTCGCCAGTTGAAAAATGTGGTAGAGCGGGTGTTGATTTTGGGGGCTGAAAGCGGTCCGGTTCAGGCCAGTGAATTGCCAACTTCGGACGGGGCCTCGCAAGGTGAAGGCCGCGTTGTGCTGTCAAACGATCTGGCCACCTTGCCACTGCGCGAGGCCCGCGAGATGTTTGAGCGCGAATACCTGATGACGCAGATTAACCGCTTTGGCGGCAACATCAGCCGCACCGCCAATTTCGTTGGCATGGAGCGGTCTGCCTTGCACAGAAAACTGAAATCTCTGGCGATTGTGACATCCAACAAAAGCGGCGCGCGGGTGGCGCATGTTGACGAAGACGAATAACCGATCAGTTTACGAAAAACGGCGGAGGGATTAGCCACCGCCGTTATATTTATAGCATCGCGCACGGGAGTGAATTTTGACACCAAAATTTACGAAGCATGCGCGCGAGTTCAAAGACTTATAGCCTGACAAAAGAATCAAAATAAAGTCGTCAGGCGATAGTTAAAGCCGTTGTTTAGTTTATTTTCTCGTTACGC
>DOHJ01000230.1:6377-6505 GCA_003535335.1 Paracoccaceae bacterium
ATGAATGCTTGCAGGACATAAGCCCAGATGACGGCACCGGTTGCCCCAAGAGCGGCAACGCCCAGCATCACGATCATATCGGTGGTGGTTCTGATATGACCAAGGCTTGAATCCGTTGCCCAAAGCAC
>DOHJ01000044.1:0-3606 GCA_003535335.1 Paracoccaceae bacterium
TAATGAATTTGGTTTTGGCCGATGGTGACAGTATCACGATGAAAACCGTTCGCGCCGTGCCCAAACGCGACCCCAACCACCAGACCAAAGGCCGGATCCCGTCCCAGGGCTGGCTGGCTGAAAACCACTGGCAAGGACGGATGGATTACAGCGACAATCCCGAGTTTCCAAACCCTGTTGGCGGTCTTGTCGGCAACACCAACAATAAAATGCTCAACCGCGCCTTTCCGCGTCACATCAGCTACGTCTGGGGCGACAGTCAGCGCATTTTACGCTGGAAACGTCTGATGCAAAGCCGCGAGGTGCACACCCGCGAAAGTTTCATCGATGCCCAGCTGGATACGGTCAGTTATACCGCCCGCGCCCTGCTGCCGCTGATTGCCGCCGACCTGTGGTTTACCGGTGCCGCCGCCGCGCAAGGCACGCCGCAGCGCCAGCGTCAGCGCGCGCTGGAATTGCTGGCAAACTGGAATGGTGAAATGAACGAACATCTGCCCGAGCCGCTGATTTATGCCGCATGGTTACGCGCCCTGCAAGACCGGCTGATCAAAGACGATCTAGGCCCGCTTGCGGCCAAATTTTCCCATGTAGAGCCGCTGTTTATCGAACGGGTTTATCGAAATACAAACGGGGCCGCCAAATGGTGCGATATCCTGCAATCAGCCGCTACAGAAAGCTGTACCGACATTGCCCGTCTTGCGCTGGATGATGCGCTGTTATGGATTGGGGAACACCACGGATCGGCGCTTGAGGCCTTGCGCTGGGGTGCTGCGCATCAGGCCACCCATGATCATCGGGTTCTGGGCCAAATTCCGGTGCTGAACTGGTTTGTTAATATCCGCCAATCCACCTCGGGCGGCGACAATACCTTGCAACGTGGCCGCACCAGCGGGGCTGAGCCGGCACCGTTTCAAAATGTGCACGGGGCGGGGTTTCGGGCGGTTTATGATTTTGCCGATCCGGACAGTTCGGTGTTTGTCATTTCGACCGGACAATCGGGTCATCCGCTATCCAGATTTTACGACAATCTGGGCGAATTATGGCGACGTGGTGAATATATTCCGATGTCGCTGGACCCCGAATTGGCCCGCGCGGCCGCAGCCGGTGTGGTGACGCTGATGCCGGTTAAATAAACACCGGTCGCCTTACATTTCGCGGAAATGCTTTTCTTGACGTGCGGTCCAGAAAACCTGCATCAGAAATCCCTCTTCATTGGGTTTTTCGCTGTTTACAACGCCTTCTTCAAATAGCCATGCGCGTTTTTTCCCGTCACTATAAGGCACCAGCAATTCCCGCTCGTTTTTTGGATCTGCCAAATTATCCGAGATCGCCGCAAGCAATTCATCCAGCCCCTGCCCCGTGATCGAGGAAATCGCGAATTTATCTGCATGGCGGCCAACCTTTTCCAAGGTTGCGCCCTGTTCATCGGCACTTAACAGATCCAGCTTGTTCCAGACCTCAAGGCTGGGCGCGTCTTCGGCCAAGCCCAGTTGAGCCAAAATAGTCGCCACATTGCGGGCTTGCTCGATTGTGTCGGCGTGGGAAATGTCGCGCACATGGATCACCAGATCGGCATCCAGAACTTCCTCCAAAGTGGCACGAAACGCGGCGACCAGTTCGGTTGGCAATTCTGAAATAAACCCAACCGTATCGGATAGAATAATTTCCTGACCCGAGGGCAAAACCACCGAACGCATGGTCGGGTCCAGCGTGGCAAACAGCATGTCCTTGGCCATCACCCTGGCACCGGTTAACCGGTTAAACAGGGTCGATTTGCCCGCATTGGTGTAGCCCACCAGCGCCACCACCGGAAACGGCACTTTTTTACGCGAGGCGCGGTGCAATTCGCGGGTTTTCACCACTTTGGACAGCTGGCGTTTGATCCGGCCAATCGCATCGTCAATCGCGCGCCGGTCCGCCTCGATCTGGGTTTCGCCGGGACCGCCAACAAAACCAAGCCCGCCGCGCTGGCGCTCAAGGTGGGTCCAGGCCCGCACCAGTCGGGTGCGCTGATAAGAAAGTGCGGCCATTTCAACCTGCAACACACCTTCGCGGGTGCGGGCGCGGTCGGAAAATATTTCCAGAATTAATCCGGTCCGGTCAAGGATTTTAAGATCCCATTCGTCTTCCAGATTTCGCTGCTGCACAGGTGATAAAGCACCGTCAATCAGCACCAGTTCAATTTCTTCGGCCTTGAATGTGGCTTTCAGTTCGGCAATTTTACCTTTGCCAAACAACACCCCGGCCCGAACGCTGCGCAGCTGCACAATATCGGCCCCGAGAATTTCCATTTCCGGCATAGCGTTCGCCAACGCGACCGCTTCGGCCAGCGCGGGTTCGGGCGCACGGCGCGCATTGTCAAATTTAAGTTCGGGGTGCAGAACCCATGCGCGGGTACCACGCGGGGGATCATTTTCCATGATCGCCTATTCTTCTTCGGCGTCATAAAGATTGATCGGCGCACCGGGCATAATGGTGGAAATTGCATGTTTATAAACCAGCTGGGCCTGACCATCACGACGCAACAAGACACAGAAATTATCAAACCAGGTGATAACCCCCTGCAATTTCACCCCGTTAATCAGGAAGATCGTCAGTGGAATTTTATTCTTGCGCACGTTGTTCAGGAATGCATCCTGCAAATTTTGTCTGTCGGCAGCCATTGGTCTTTCGCCTTTTTATTGTGGTCTGCCCCTGTTCGGGCATGTTTATACCTACTTAATTACAACTATAAATCCGCATTACAATAGATTTCGTGCTTAAAAACAGCCCGTTAAGTCAATAATAAACGATTTGTGGCTTACGAGCGCCACAGCGCCGGGTTTAGCAAGGCAATTATCGCCAAGGTTTCCAGCCGCCCCAAAACCATTGCGCCCGCCAAAATCATCTTGGCAAAATCATCAAGGCTGGCGTAATGCAGCGCCTCTTGCGCCGCAACCCCGACCAGCGGTCCGGTTGTGGACAGGGCCGAAATTGTGAAAACCATGGCGCTTTCAAATGACAGCCCCGTTAGTGACAGCATCAGCATCACCAAAGCAACCGACATCATAAATAACATGAAAAATATCCACGATATCTGGGCACCAAAGCGGCGGATGTTGCGTTTGTGACCCGAGGATCCGCCAACGCTGGAGGGGTGCAAAAGCCGCTCCATCTCGCGGGTTCCGTGTTTATAAAGCGCATAAACCCGCAGCAATTTAACCCCACCCGCAGTTGTGGCAACCCCGCCACCGACAATTGACAAGCCCAGCAGCATCAATCCGGGGGACTGCAAGCCGGACCAGCCCCGCGCATTGCCCCAATCCGCAGATTCAAAACCTGTCGTAGTCAAAAACGACAGCACCATAAACGCAGCCCCCCAAAGTGCGCGCAGAGCTGCGGTCAGATCGTTTTGCAAATCAGCATCATAAGCCCCGAACCAGTGGCGGGCGAACAAAAACAGCGGCAGAGAAATTACCAGAATTATTCCGATGCGAAATTCGGGGTCTTTTCGTAATTGCCTGACACTTTTAAGCCGTTGGTCCGGCGAAAACAGCAGCCGCGAAATGGCAAAGAACATGAAAATGAAAATTATCAGCTCACCCCACCGCCCGCTACCCTGCCCGC
>DOHJ01000044.1:3921-6890 GCA_003535335.1 Paracoccaceae bacterium
GCCCGCTACCCTGCCCGCCCTCCATTCCAGACACCGGAGAAATACCGCTGGTGGAAATTGTCGACATAGCATGGATCACCGCAACAATCGCGCTGTCGCCGGCCAAAAGTAACGAAATCCACAAAATCAGGGTCAATCCGGCGTAAATCGGGAATAATTGCCCGGCATAGCGCGCCAGACGTTCTGATGTGTTGGCCACATGGGTGATTTGTGAAAACTGTTTGCTGCGACTTGCTCCGGTATCGCCTGATATTACCTCGAAGCCGCCCAGATTTAGCGGCGCCAACACCGCAATTGCCATCACCCAAACCATAAAACCGCCCATCCAGCCCACAAGCGCGCGCCACAGGTGCAATGCATCGGGCAAACGGAACGGATCAAACAAGGTTGCTCCGGTGGTTGTCAGGCTGGAAACCATTTCAAAATAAGCGTTTAGAAAACTTGTGGTGCGCAAGGCCTCGTAAAATGGCACCGCCAGCATTATGGGCAACACGGTGAAGGCCCCCAGCAAAGCCAGCAAATGCGAGCGCACCAGATTGCTGCTTTTATTGGCCGCGCTGGCAAGTCCGATCATTGCGGTTAGCACCAAAAACAAGGTGCCTGCATATAAAAACACCCGTGCAACGAAATGATCATCATCCAGATAGGCATAAACCGCAGGAATATACATCGCCAAAGCCCCCACAGCCATCATAATGACCAAAAGCGGCGTGGACAGGATGAGTTTATACATCTGACACCCTAGAAATATTCGATGGAAACCTGAAGCAACCGCTCTACTTCGGGCACATCAACAGAGAGCGAAAACAGAACAATCACATCGCCCTCGTCAATCAATGTTCCACCACCGGGGCGCACCAGCTCACCTTCTTTCATAATTGCACCAACCAAAACCCCTTGGGGGAAATCCACGTCGGAAATTTTCTGGCCACAAATTGGTGATGTGGACAAAACCTGCGCCTCGATCACCTCGGCCTCGGCATCGCCGATTGAATAAACCGCGCGCACCCGGCCATGACGGATTATGCGCAGGATTGAACTCACCGTGGTGGCACGCGGGTTGATGTAGGCGTCGATCCCCATCGGCGTCATCAAAGATACAAGCGACAGATCATTCACCAGACAAATCGCCAATTTACAGCCCTCGGCCTTGGCCCGCACCGCCGCTAAAACGTTGGTTTTATCATCATCGGTTACACATAAAATCGCGTCGGATCTGGCAATGCCGGCTTCTGTTAGCAGCTCGACACTTAAGCCGTCGCCGTTCAAAACAATGGTTTTTTCCAGCGCGTCAGCGGCAATTTCGGCCCGCTCGCGATCCTGTTCAATCACTTTGGCCCGAACCCGTTCCGGCCGCTGTTCCAATTCTTTGGCAACAGCAAGCCCGACATTTCCGGCCCCCAAAATAACAATGCGTTCCTGTTTTGCGTGGCTTTTGCCGAAAACTTCCAAGGTGCGCGCCACATCTTCGGTATTGGCAAAAACATAAATTTCGTCGCCGGGGTAAAGCTGATCTTTGGGTTGAGGCGCAAACAGTTTCCGTTTGCGCCGCACCCCGACCACATTTGCGCTCAGGGTGGAAAACAGGTCGGTTAACTGGCGCAATTGCGTATTAATCACCGGGCAGTCGTCCTCGATCAAGATCCCCAGAAGCTGTGATTTACCCTCCAGAAAACTTTCGGTATCAAACGCCGAAGGTGCGGCAAGCCGTTGCATGGCGGCCTCTGCAACTTCGCGTTCGGGGCTGATCACCACGTCAATCGGCATGTGTTCACGCCGGTACAAATCGGAATAAATCGCCGATAAATAGCTTTGGCTGCGCAGACGCGCAATTTTGCGTGGCACCTCGAAAACCGAATGGGCCACTTGGCAAGTGACCATGTTGACCTCGTCCGAATAGGTGGCCGCAATGATCATGTCTGCGTCCTGTGCACCGGCTTGTTCCAACACATCCGGGTGGCTGGCAAATCCTGCAACACCCTGAACCTGCAAGGTTTCCGTGGCGCGGTGCACCAATGCGGGGTTGGTATCAACCACCGTTACATCGTTGTTTTCTCCGGACAAATGTTTGGCGATTTGCCAACCCACCTGCCCTGCTCCGCAAATGATAACTTTCACTAATGCGATCCCTTGTTGCCACGCAATTCACCATTAAAAGCGCCCGTTATGAATGCCAGAAGCCGCTGGTAGGGTCAATTGGCCAAATCCGGCAGTGAAATTTAACTGTACCCCGTATTTTTCACAAACTTGCATAGATTATTGGCAGATTTATATTTTATTTGCTTTTGGAAATCCATTGGGTATGCTGAATGTATGAGAAGACAAATACTGCACCAATGCATTTGGGCAATCTGCGCATTTGGGAAACCTGCAGCATATGAGCCTGTTTTAAAATGGCTTTACCAACTATTTGGCACAACACAGGGGAAATACATGAGTAAAAACAAATTATACATTCCGAGCCGGCGCGGTTTTCTGGGTCTAATGGCGGGCGGTGCCGCATTGGCAACAGCAACCCAACCCGGCCAAGCCGCAAAAGTTAAAACCAAGGCTAAAATTGTCATTCTGGGGGCCGGTTCAGGCGGGCTGGGCATGGCAAACCGGTTGGCCAATCGTCTGGATGGGGCCAATATCACCGTAATCGACGGCAAAAAAGAACATTGGTATCAGCCCGGTCAGACCCTGATTGGCATAGGTTTGAGAAAGGCCGGCTATTCGGTTAGTAAAAACACCGACTGGATGCCAGATAGCGCTGATTTCATTCAGGAATATGTGGCCGAAATTGATCCAGACGGCAAAAGCGTCACCACAGCCAGCGGTAAAAAGGTAAAATATGATTATCTGATTGTGGCTATGGGCGTCATTTTGGACTGGGAAAAGATCGAAGGCTTTGATGTCGACATGATCGGCAAAAAAGATAGCGGTATTGCCTGTTGTTTTGCCGGGCCTCATCTGGCAGAAAAAAGCGC
>DOHJ01000044.1:7266-8481 GCA_003535335.1 Paracoccaceae bacterium
TGCAAAAATGCGCCGGTCAGCCGATGAAATTCGCATTGCTGACCGAAGACATCACCGACACCGCCGGCAACCGTGGCAAGGCCAACTTTACCTATCTGGCCCATGGCAAGGCGCTGATTTCCGTGCCGATCATCCATCAAAAAATGCGTTTTATTTTCTCGAACCGTGGTTTCACGGTAAATTACGGCCATAAAATAAAAGCGATCGATCACGGCAAGAAAATCCTGACCTTTAAAACTCCGGATGGCGATCAGGAACTGGGTTATGATTTCACCCAAGTGGTGCCACCACAACGCGCGCCTGATCCTGTGGTGAATTCGCCGCTGCCGTTTCTGGACAAAAAGATCGGCGAAGGCTGGGTTGATGTGAAAAAAGGCAATCTGCAACACAAACGCTACCCCGAAGTCTATGCCATTGGCGATATTGCCGGTGTACCCAAAGGCAAAACTGCCGCGTCAGTTAAATGGCAGGCACCGGTGATCGAAGACCATCTGGTGGCGCATATTCAGGGCAAGGAAGGCACGCAGGTTTACAACGGCTATACCTCGTGTCCGATGATCACCCGCGTTGGCAAGGCCATGTTGATCGAATTTGATTACCGCAATTTCCTGGTCCCCTCCTTTCCCGGCATTATCGCGCCACTGGAAGAGGGCTGGATCCCGTGGTTGATGAAAGAAGTTGCGTTCAAAGCCACCTATCACAGCATGTTGCAGGGCAAAGTTTAAGGAGAAACACAATGAAAGAATTCAATCTGGCAGAAACGCTGGCAATCATGACTGAAATATTCGGTTTCTGGCTCTGGTGGGGGTTGGTGATCGTTGCCGTTGTTATCACCTTGTTATTTTTCTATGTGATGATCCGCGACCGCCGCTTTAGCCCGCGCCATTATCTGTGGTCACAAATTGCAGCACCGTTTGGGGCCATATTTGCGGTTGTTCTGGTGCTTTGGGTGACGGATTCAAATCTCGGACATATCAGCACCCCGATTGACGCAATCGTTTTGCTGGGGGTTGCGGCACTTGGTGCAAGCGGGGCCGTGATCTGGGCTTATGTCATGCAAGCGTTCATGGCTAAACGCAGAGAAAACGTTAAATAACAATAAAATCCAGACATCGGCGGCAGGTAAAATTCAATCCTGCCGCCGATGTTTTTTTCGACAGTAAATTTTTGAAAACCACTCGAGCTGCGCAGCATATTTTTTTTGCAGCGCGAATC
>DOHJ01000042.1 GCA_003535335.1 Paracoccaceae bacterium
CTTTCACTGCCACTACTTTTGGAATAACCGCCTTCAGCGCGGCCGCAACAATTGCGCCAGAGGATAAATTCAAACCGCGGATAGTGAAAATCGGCAATAAATTACCCGCTGGTGAAATCCACCTAAACCCTAATCACTTTGCGCTTTACTGGACCCTGCCGGACAATCGCGCCATTCGTTATTCGGTTGGTGTAGGTCGCAAAGGTCTGTATGAATCCGGCATCTTTTATATTGGTGCTAAAAAAGAATGGCCCAGCTGGACCCCGACACCCGACATGATAAAACGTGATCCGGGTCATTATGCGCGCTATGCTGACGGTATGCCGGGTGGGCCGAATAATCCGCTGGGTGCGCGGGCGCTTTATCTGTTTGTGCCGGGCAAGGGTGATACGTTTTTGCGCATCCACGGCACCAACAAACCAAACACCATTGGCACCCGTGTTTCTAACGGTTGCGCACGGTTGACCAATAATTATATCGTCGATCTTTATAATCGGGTTCCTTTGAAAACCAAGGTGGTTCTTTATCCTATGGGGGCTTAGACCCGCCCTTTTTCAATCTGGAATGTTGGTGTTGAGCAGGCTGCTGTTTCGATGAAGGCGTGGGTATTGTTTTGATACAATAGACCGCTTGAAATGGCCCGCGCCGGGTGACAATGTGCAGCTAAAGCAATTCGACTTGTGCTTTGTGTTTCAAGGTTAAAGTCAAAGCGCCACAATTCACATTCAGGAGGCCCGCATGGCCAACAATCGTCAGTTCTACATCAATGGCCAATGGCTCAATCCTGTTGTTGCCAACGATTTTGATGTTATCAACCCATCCAATGAAGAAGTTTGCGCCACAATTTCGCTTGGCTCACAAGCCGATACAGATGCCGCAGTTGCGGCTGCCAAGGCCGCATTTCCGGCGTGGGCCGCTGTGCCTCATGCTGAAAAACTGTCGCTGCTTAAAAAACTGTTAGAGGAATATAACAAACGCGCCGATGATATGGCCCACGCTATATCCTTGGAAATGGGCGCGCCGATTGATTTGGCCAAAACTTCGCAAGTCGGGGCCGGCAGTTGGCACATTAACAATTTTATCACTGCATTCGAGAGCTTTAAATTTGACCGTATGTTGGGGGATCACGCCCCCAATGATCGCATCCTGATGGAACCTATCGGTGTTTGTGCCATGATTACCCCTTGGAACTGGCCAATGAATCAGGTCACTTTGAAATGTGTCCCGGCCATAGCGGTTGGCTGTACAATGGTGCTGAAACCTTCTGAAATTGCACCGCTTTCATCAATCGTTTTTACCGAAATCATGGATGCCGTGGGTTTTCCGGATGGTGTTTATAACATGGTTAACGGCGATGGAGTTGGTGTTGGTACACAATTATCTGTGCACCCTGATGTTGATATGGTCTCCTTTACCGGATCAACCCGTGCCGGCACGCTCATCACCAAAGCCGCGGCCGATACGGTGAAGCGCGTGTCGCTTGAGTTGGGCGGCAAAGGGGCCAATATTATCTTTGCCGATGCTGACGAAAATGCGGTGAAACGCGGGGTGCTGCATTGTATGCAAAACTCTGGCCAGTCCTGTAATGCCCCGAGCCGCATGATGGTTGAACGCTCGGCCTATGATGCTGCGCTTAAAACAGCCGCCGAGGTGGCAAATTCGGTCAAACTAGGCCCTGCCGATAAAGAAGGTCGCCACATCGGGCCTGTTGTTTCCCAATTGCAGTACAATAAAATTCAGGACTTGATAAAAATTGGAATCGACGAAGGCGCGCGCCTGATTGCGGGCGGTTTAGGGCGTCCTGACGGTTTTAACCGAGGCTATTTTGTGCGCCCGACAGTATTTGCAGATGTAACAAATGACATGGAAATTGCCCGGCAGGAAATCTTTGGTCCTGTGCTGTCGATCATCGCGTTTGATACCGAAGAGGACGCGTTGGAAATGGCCAATGACACTGTTTATGGCCTGACCAATTATGTGCAGACCCAAGACCACGCCAAAGCCAAACGTTGCACCCGCGCTTTGCGCTCCGGCATGGTTGAAATTAACGGCACATCGCGCGGGGCGGGTGCGCCATTTGGTGGCTATAAGCAATCCGGTTCGGGGCGCGAAGGCGGCGTTTGGGGTATCGAGGATTTTCTTGAGGTGAAATCGGTTAGTGGCTGGAAAGAATAAAACCATCAAAGAATGGCTGGAAATAGCCATTGGTTTTTGATATATATCAACCAACAGCCTGCGACATTCTGACACAATAATGTCTGAATTGATAAAAAGGATAGCCCCATGACCAATACCCGCCAATTTGACATCGTCATCATCGGTGCAGGCCCGGCCGGCCTTAGCCTTGCGCGCAGCTTGGCGGGTAGTGGTCAGCAGATTGCTATAGTGGAAATGCTAAACGAAGCCATCTTGGCCAATCCGCCAGAAGACGGGCGCGATATTGCTTTGACGCATACTTCTGAAAAACTGATGCACGATCTGGGCATGTGGCAACATATTCCCGAAGACCAGATCGGTACAATTCGCGATGCCAAAGTTATCAACGGAAAATCGAATTTCGCCCTGCATTTTGACAGCCTCGGCAGTGGTGCAGATTACCTTGGAAAAATCATTCCAAACCACCTGATCCGTCAGGCGGCTTATAAAGAAGCAAAAGAGCTGCCTAATGTGACCCTGATTTGTGAAAGCGAAGTGACCACGGTTCATACCGACACAACCAAAGGCACCGTCGGTCTGGCCGATGGCTCCGTTTTGGAATGCGCGTTGGTTGTGGCGGCTGACAGCCGGTTTTCCAGCACACGTCGCAAGATGGGCATACCGGCAAAAAGCCTTGATTTTGGCCGCGTGGTGATTGTCTGTGAAATGCAGCACGAACTATCGCATAACGACACCGCCTTTGAATGTTTTCACTACGATCAAACACTGGCCATCCTGCCGATGTATGGCACTAAATCATCGGTTGTCGTGACATTGCCATCGGATATGGCCGATGCGGCAATGGCGATGTCTGACGATGAATTTTCGGCCGATATTGAGCAGCGTTTTGGCGGTCAGCTGGGTAAAATGACGCTTGTCAGTAAACGGTTTCCATATCCGCTGGTTGGTGTATTGGCCAAACATTTTGCCGCCACCCGTTTTGCGTTGGTTGGTGATGCGGCCGTGGGCATGCATCCGGTCACGGCACATGGTTTCAATCTGGGCCTTAGCGGCGCCAAACTGTTGGCCGATCAAATCGAGGAAGCGGCCCGCAATATGAAAGACATTGGAGCTGATGCCGGGTTGCAGCGTTATGAAACCGCGCATCGCCGTGTTGTTTTGCCGCTTTATCACGGCACCAACGCGCTGGTAAAACTTTATACAGATAATTCTGTGCCCGGTCGGGTCTTGCGCGGAGCGGCATTGCGGGCGGGTAATTTCCTGTCTCCGCTAAAGAAACGCATCATGCATCAGCTGACACATATTGAAAGCCATGCCAAATAAGGCTTGAGCCTGCGCCAAAACGCCTTAGATGTTGAAACAGCATTGTTTCTATCACAGGAGAGTGGTTGTGCGCTTTATTTTTCGGATTGTTGTTATTTTTGTTGTGTTGGTTGTGGTGGCAATCGCCATATTGTTATTCATGCCCGGCGACAGAATTGCACGATTTGCCGAAAATCAGTTTGAAACGGCTACGGGGCGATCCATTACCATTGGCGGCGAGGTTAAAACCTCGATCTATCCTTTGTTGGGCGTGCGCACGGGGCCGATTACTATTGCAAATGCCGGTTGGTCGAAATCAGGGCCATTGCTACAGGCCGAAGGGTTAAGCATTGGTGTAAACCTGATGTCGCTGTTTAGCGGTGACGTGAAAATTAAAAAAATCGAGGTTATTGCGCCAAAAATATTGCTGGAAGTGGCAAAAGATGGTCGCGCCAACTGGGATATGGCAAAGGCCGGTAGCGGCGGGCAAACCGCAGGCCAAGCTGCCAAAATACCCGCCTTTTCACTGGGTCGCGCTTTGATAAAAAGTGGCTCGCTCAGCTTTGTGGATCACGCAAGCGGCAGCAAATATAGCCTTGGCGATATGGATGTTGATTTGCGCCTTCCCGATTTTGCCGGACGTGGTGATCTTTCACTTTCGGCGCGCAGCAATGGGCAATCGGTTTCATTGGTCACGCAGGTCGCCAAATTTGGCGCACTCTTAAACGGTGAAATTAGTGCGATGAGCACGACGGTAAAAGCCGGTGGCAGCACCATAAAATTTAACGGCAAGGCAGGAATATCTCCATTTGCCGCCGATGGTGATCTGGACGCGAATCTGGCAGATATGGCAGCGCTGTTCACTGCGGCCGGCATGAAAACACCTGATCTGCCCAAAGGCATGGGCCGCACGGCCGCGGTTACAGGCAAAATCACCTACGCCCCCGAAGGTTCTGCACATTTGCGCGGTGGTGTGATCAAGCTGGACCATAACGTTTTTTCAGGCGGTGCAGATTTATTTCCAGCTAAGGACCGGCCGCTGCTAAAGGCACAAATTTCCGCCGGTGCGCTTGATTTTTCCACCCTTGCGGCTGGTGTTGATGATGCGGGAAAAAATGTAACAACCGCCACTGGTTGGCCAAAGGATCACATTGATGTTAGCGGTTTGGCTGTGGTTGATGCCGACGTTACGCTGGTGGCAAAGTCGATTGATCTTGGCACAATAAAACTGGATGCATCCAGCTTGAAGGTGAAACTGGACCGGTCGCGTGCGGTTTTCACCTTGAACCAGATCAAAACATATAAAGGCACAATAACCGGCCAGTTTGTGATTAACGGGCGCGGTGGCTTGTCGGTTGGTGGCGATCTGGCGACCAAAGGCATTTCTATGCAGCCTTTGTTAAAAAATTTGGCAGATTATGAGCGCTTGATTACTGTTGGTGATATGCGGCTGAAATTTCTGGGCGTGGGCAACACGATGAATGCCATCATGCACAGCCTGTCTGGTAGCGGTTCATTCAAGCTGGACCAAGGCGAAATATTGGGGCTGGATCTGGCGGGGATGCTGCGCAATCTGGATGCGTCTTATCGCGGCGAAGGTCAGAAAACCGTGTTTGATTCAATAAGCGCAACCTTTGCGATGAAAAACGGTGTGCTGACGAATGATGATTTGTTGTTTAACGCACCCTTCGCAAAGGCGCTGGGTTCAGGCGCTATCGGCATTGGAAAACAAACTCTGGATTACCGCATCACCCCCAAAGTGTTGGCCAAAGCCGATGGTAGCGGTGGAATTACGGTGCCGGTTATTATTTCCGGAACCTGGAGCAACCCAAAATTCCGTCCTGACTTGAAAGCATTGATTGATCAGCAACTGGCCGATGAAAAAGCCGCGCTTGAGGCTAAGCTGGCCGCAGAAAAAGCCGCAGAAAAGTTGCGAATGGAGGCCAAGAAAGCCGAGCTGGAAGCCAAGCTTGCGGCCAAGAAAGCAGAAGCGCTGCGTCGTGCGCAAGAAAAACTGAGTATCGAGTTGGGGGCTGGCGAAAGTTTGGAAGATGCGGCCAAGCGCAAGCTGGAAGAAGAAGCAAAGCGGGGGCTGGAAAAATTACTGGGAGGTAACTAAAGGACGCGGCAATCTGCCTATTGAAATAAATTAATTTTCTGACTAGGTATTTGTTAAGTCTCACAATCTTCTGGGTGGGATCAAAACGAAATAACTCGGCTTTATATTCGTAAATCTCGATCATCCTGTCATAGGGCGACAAATATTTCAA
>DOHJ01000118.1 GCA_003535335.1 Paracoccaceae bacterium
CGAAAATGTCAAAGGCGGTTTTGTGGTTCCGGGGGAATACTTGATTGATCCGTGGGCTACGGCGCATGCCTATATTTTGCAAGCCATGCAAAACGGTGCAGAACTTTATCGCGATTGCGAAGTTCTGACCGGTGAATTCGATGGCGAGATTTGGCAAATTGAAACCCCCAAAGGCATGTTGCGCACAAAACAAGTGATCAATTGCGCCGGTCTTTACGGTGATATCATCGATCAGCGCCTGCTGGGGGCCAGCAAATTCAGCATCAAACCGCGAAAGGGGCAATTCGTGGTGTTTGACAAACCTGCCTCGAAACTGGTTGATGCCGTGATCCTGCCCGTGCCAACCAAAACGACCAAAGGCGTGGTGATTTTTCGCACGATTTTTGGCAATCTGGCCGTCGGCCCCACAGCCGAGGAACAAACCAGCCGCACCGATGCCTCGACGGTTTCGCAGACCTTGCAGGACTTGCGCGCCAAAGGTATTGAAATGATCCCCGATCTGGCAAAATACGAAATCACCACAGTTTACGCCGGCCTGCGCCCCGCCACCGAATTTCAGGATTACCAGATCAGCCAGAATGAAGCGCAAAATTACATCACCGTTGGCGGCATCCGTTCAACCGGCCTAAGTGGTGCGCTTGGCATTGCCAGCCATGTGTCCAGATTAAATGCAACGGTAGAATTTAGCGCCAAACCGATCAACAAACCGCTTTGCCCGCCGCCAGACCGGCTGTCAAATTACCACGAGCGCGATTGGCAAATGCCCGATAATGGCGGCATTGTCTGCCATTGCGAACTGGTGACAAAACGCGAAATTCAGGCAGCCCTGAACGGCCCGATGCCACCGGCCACCCTACAGGGCCTGAAACGCAGAACCCGGGTCTGCATGGGGCGCTGTCAGGGATTTTACTGCATGGGACCGCTTGCAGAAATCACCGACGGGTATCTGGGTCCAAGCATGGGGGAAACCGATGCATAATCCGGTTTTAAATTGCAATATTGCTATCGTTGGCGGCGGCACGGCCGGTCTGGCACTGGCAACCCAATTGCGCCGTCAGGGTGTTGATGACGTGGTGATCCTCGAGCGCGAAACCGAGGCCGGCGGTGTGCCGCGCCATTGTGGCCATTTCCCGTTTGGCCTGCGCGAGTTTAAACGCATCTACAAGGGGCCCGATTATGCCCGCGAGAATCTGCGCCGTGCCATCAAGGCCGGTGTTGACGTTCGCACCTCCACCACGGTTATCGCCCTGCATCCCGGGGCCCGCCTGAGCCTGTCAACCGCCCAAGGCAGTCACGATCTACAGGCACAGCGCGTGGTTTTATGCACCGGCGTTCGCGAAAGCAGCCGTGCGCAACGATTTATCGGCGGACAGCGCCCAAC
This sequence comes from Paracoccaceae bacterium, assembly GCA_003535335.1. GTDB lineage: Bacteria > Pseudomonadota > Alphaproteobacteria > Rhodobacterales > Rhodobacteraceae > Profundibacter. The sequence goes on from DOHJ01000118.1 coordinate 1,382, forward strand.
CGGCGTAATCTCGACCGGTGCATTGCAATCAATGGTTTATCTGCACCACCGGCGACCCTTCAAGCGTCCGGTTATTCTGGGCACCGAACTGGTTTCGTTTTCAGCGATTATGACATGCCGGCATATGGGCATGAAACCAGTGGCAATGATCGAGCAAAACAGCCGGATCACCGTGCGCCAGATCATGCGGCCATTTCCGGCAATCAAAGGTGTGCCGATAAAATTCAACGTACAGGATTTGCGCATAATTGGTGATAAAACCGTTCAGGCGATTCAATATACCGACATCAACGGGGATGCGCAAACCATTGAAACAGATGGAGTTATCGTAACAGGTGGCTTTCGTCCCGAAGCGGCATTATTGCACGCCAGCCACATCGAGGTTGACCCTGACACCGGCGGCCCCGTGGTGGATCAATACAATCGCACCTCGGATTCCAGCTATTTTTGCACCGGCAATTTGTTGCGCCCCGTTGAAACCTCGTCCTGGTGCTGGCACGAGGCTGTCGAGACCGCCAGCCGGATTGCCGCGGATTTGAAAAGCCCGATCGGGGCTTGCGAAACGGTTTGCCTGCAATCGGATGATCCTGCGATCCGGTTCGTAATGCCGCAACGGCTGGCGATGACAGATGCACCATTTGCGATGAAAACCATGCAAATCCGCCTGAATACGCCCGCCATTGGCCACTTAACCGCGATCTCGGCCGGGAAACCAATTTGGGGAGATTTCATTCAGTCCCGACCAGAGCGCCGCATTTTGGCACCACTGTCCCCCGTCCTGAAGGCGCGGCCAACAAGCCCGGTTCTGCTAAAAATTATCGGCCATATTTAGCCACATTTCCGTTAGTGCCAATTAACCATACCGCTGGATTTTAATCTCGTTAACATTGACATCCGGCAGCTTCGGTGACAGTCTATTTCCAAATAAGAAACAATCAGGTGAAAACACCTGCGTAAAACGGGCAGTACATTGATGTTTCAGGCATCCCCCCAACAAACAACGGTAAATACATGCGTATAACCGCCGTGACTTGCGTGAAAAACGAAGGCCCTTTCCTGCTGGAATGGATCGCCTTTAACCGTGTGATCGGGGTTACAGATTTTCTGTTTTACTCCAACGATTGCACCGATGGCACCGATCAGATGCTGGATGCGCTGGCCACACGCGGCATTGTCAACCACCTGCCCAACCCCGCACAGGGGCGCAATTACCAGATGGAAGCGTTAAAAGACGCGAGCAAACAAGATGTGGTGAATAAAGCCGACTGGATCTGGATTGCGGATGTGGATGAATTTTTAAACATCCACACAGCAAACGGCACCATCCCCGATCTGGTCAAGGCCTGCGGCAATCCCGATGCAATTTCCGTGACCTTTCAGTTTTTTGCCAATTGCGATGTCGATAAATACGTGGACGAACCGGTGATCGGCCAGTTTTTGCACTCGCATAATCCCGATTTGTGGTGCGATCAGACCGCGCAAGAGGTAAAAACCCTGTTCAGGCCCGATTTTCCGGCGCAATATTGGGGCGCGCATCGGCCTTTTTTGAAAAAAGACCTAAAGAAAAATCAACGCCCTGAATGGACTGACGGGTCAGGCCGCGGCATCCCGTTTAAATTTAAAATCGCCGCCAACAAACGCCGCATCCGTAAATTTCCGGCCGCAGGCGCGCGCGAGCTGGCCACATTGAACCACTACGCCTTGCGCTCGATGGACAGTTATCTGGTGAAAAATGACCGTGGTGATGTGAACCGCGAAAACCGCAATTTTGATGACAGTTATTGGCGGGAACGCAATGACGACAGCTATTTTGACGACAGCATCTTGCGCTATCTACCGCGTCTGAAAAAAGAAATGGATTTGCTGACTGCCGATAAAACCATCGCCGATCTGCACAAACTGTGTGTCAAGCGCCACCGCGAAACACTGGC
>DOHJ01000015.1 GCA_003535335.1 Paracoccaceae bacterium
CTTGCCAAGCAAATAGGCCACATATAGGGTGCGCGGCAACAAGACCGGCGCTGTGCTGTCTGTGAGATTAAACAAAAGGACGATGATATGTTTGTAACCCCCGCTTATGCCCAGGATGCCGCCGCCGGAGCAGGTAGTATGATTGGCTCTTTTCTGCCGCTGATCCTGATTTTTGCCATCATGTATTTCCTGCTGATCCGGCCGCAGCAAAAAAAGGTGAAAATGCATCAGGCCATGGTTGCCGCGCTGCGTCGTGGTGATCAGGTGGTTACCCAAGGCGGTTTAATCGGCAAAGTCACCAAAGTTAAAGAGGGCGGACAGGTCGAGGTTGAAATTGCAACGGGTGTGAAAGTGACTGTGATCCAGTCGACAATTGCGCAAGTGATGAACAAGACCGAACCTGCGAACGACAAGTAATAAAATTTGTAACCTTCTCTAATTACAGGCAAAAATATGCTGCAGATTGAACTATGGAAACGCATTGTCATTTGGGGGCTGTGTGTTATCGGCCTGATTATGGCCTTGCCAAACGGGTTTTACACGCGTGTGGAAATGCACAATGACGCGATTGTAGAAATCGAAAAGCTGGGCAGCACGCCGCAGCGTGAGGCAGATGCCGCGCTTTGGCCAAACTGGATGCCGTCGGGTTTGGTCAATCTGGGGCTTGATTTGCGCGGCGGGGCACATTTGCTGGCCGAGGTTCAGGTTGGCGACGTTTACGAGGCCCGCGTCAAGGGCATGTGGCCGTCGGTACGCGATGTTTTGCGCCCTGAACGCGATGTGGTTGGTGCGGTTCGACGCCTTGAATCCCCCGTGGATGAATTGCGGGTTCGCATTGCCAATCCGCAAGGCATGGGGCGGGCGCTGGAACTGGTGCGGGCGTTGGCCCAACCGGTGACAACGCTGGCCGGTGTCGGTTCAAAAGACATCGAATTTAGCGCTAGTGGTGATGTGATCACCATGGTTTTATCGGAGGCGGAAAAGCTGGCCAGTGACGAGCTGACGATTGCCAGATCTCTGGAAATTATCCGCCGGCGTGTGGACGAGGTCGGCACCCGCGAGCCAACGATCCAGCGCCAAGGCACCAACCGGATTTTGGTTCAGGTTCCCGGTCTTGGATCGGCGCAAGAGTTAAAGGATTTGCTGGGTTCGACCGCCAAGCTGGAATTCAAACCTGTGATTGGCCGCACTGGCGACAAGGACGCAAATCCGGGCGCGCGCAACGAAGTGTTGCCGGATGCCGAGCAAGACGGGTTATATTACATCGTGGAAGAGCTGCCTGTGGTCACCGGCGAGGATCTGGTTGATGCGCAACCCGCCTTTGACCAAAATGGCCGTCCTGCGGTAAATTTCCGCTTTAATCCGGCTGGTGGGCGCAAATTTGGCGATTATACGGCCCAAAATATCGGCTCGCCGTTTGCGATTATTCTGGATGACGAGGTGATTTCGGCCCCGATAATCCAGAGCCACATTTCAGGTGGTTCCGGCATTATCACAGGGGATTTTACGGTCGAGCAATCGACCAAGCTGGCCGTGTTGCTGCGGGCTGGTGCCTTGCCTGCCAAAATGGTGTTTCTGGAAGAACGCACCATTGGCCCCGAGCTGGGTCAGGACAGCATTGATGCCGGTAAAATTGCCGCAATTATTGCTGCGATCGGTGTGCTGGTGTTCATGGTGCTGTCTTACGGATTGTTCGGCCTGTTTGCCAATATCGCGCTGATTGTCAATGTCGGGCTGATTTTTGGTCTGCTGTCGATGATCGGTGCAACCTTGACCCTGCCGGGGATTGCCGGGATTGTGTTGACCGTGGGCATGGCGGTGGATGCCAATGTGCTGGTTTTTGAGCGGATTCGCGAGGAAATCAAGGCCGGACGTGGCCCCGCCCGCGCCATTGAACTGGGTTATGAAAAAGCGCTGAGCGCAATTTTGGACGCAAATATCACCACGTTTATCACGGCTGTGATCCTGTTTGTGATGGGCTCTGGTCCGGTGCGCGGCTTTGCGATTACGCTGGGACTGGGGATTATCACCTCGGTATTCACGGCGATTTTTGTCACCCGTTTGTTGCTTGTTATCTGGTTTGAACGCCGCCGGCCAAAAGAAATAGAGGTATAGGACCATGAGATTACGACTTGTCCCCCAAGATACAAAATGGGATTTTTTCAAAACCTCGACCTCGACCTTGACCTTTGGTTTGTCATTGCTGGCGATGGTTGCGTCAATCGTGCTGTTTTTCACCATGGGATTAAACTATGGCATTGATTTCAAGGGCGGCACCACGATCCGCACGGATTCGGCGGTAGCGGTGGATGTTTCGGCCTACCGCGATGCAATTACGCCGCTGGGTTTGGGCGATGTTTCAATCACCGAGGTGTTCGATCTGACCAAGCCCGATTTGCACGTGACCCAAATCAGGATCGAAGCCCAGGATGGCGATGAATCTGTCACCTCGGCCACAATCGTTAAAATCAAAAATGCGCTGCAAGCTTACGAGCCTTCGATTGTTTTTGCTGCGGTTGAATCCGTTGGCCCAAAGGTTTCGGGTGAATTGATCCAGACCGCAATCTGGGCCGTGGTTCTGGCGATTGCGGCGGTGCTGTTTTATATCTGGCTGCGCTTTGAATGGCAGTTTTCTGTCGGGGCGGTGGCGGCATTGGTGCATGATGTGGTGCTGACAATCGGAATTTTCAGCCTTGTACAGATTAAATTTGATCTGGCAATTATTGCCGCCCTGCTGACAATCGTGGGCTATTCTTTGAACGATACTGTGGTGGTGTTTGACCGGGTTCGGGAAAACCTGCGTAAATTCAAACAGATGTCGCTAAAGGATGTTCTGAACGGCTCGATCAATGAAACCCTTAGCCGTACGGTGATGACATCGGTGACCACGCTGATTGCGCTAATTGCGCTGTTTGTACTGGGTGGCGATGTGATCCGCGGCTTTGTTTTTGCGATGATCTGGGGTGTTATTGTCGGGACTTACAGCTCGGTATTTGTGGCCTCGGCTATTTTGTTGCGCTTTGGGGTGAAACGCGACTGGTCGAAAAAAGATCCAAGCACGGGTGGCCAGTACACCAACATCGACGCCTAAAGCAATTCAGCTTGACTTTGAAACGCTATAGATAATGCAGTCTGGCCCGACCATTTTATGGACCGGGCTTTACCGCTTTTCCTGCGCGGTCTGTTGGGATATGCGGGTGATATGGAATTAATGAATGTTCGAAATCTGGCCTGCACCCGTGGCGGTGCCGCGGTTCTTGAGGGGGTGAATTTCACCCTGTCGGCCGGTCAAGTGTTGCTGTTGCGCGGGCCAAACGGCATTGGTAAAACCACATTGCTGCGCACATTGGCCGGATTGCAGCCCGCAATTGAAGGCGCGATCGAAACAGAGCCTGATACGATCACCTACGGTGCCCATGCAGACGGGTTGAAATCGACCCTGACAGTGGCCGAGAACCTTGAATTTTGGGCGCAGGTTTACGGAATGCGCGATATTAATCCGGCATTGGATGCATTTAATCTGCAAAATTTAAAAACCCGCGATGCGCATAATCTGTCGGCAGGTCAAAAGCGCCGTCTTGGGTTGGCGCGGTTGTTGGTAACGGGTCGCAAAATCTGGGCGCTGGATGAGCCGACAGTTTCGCTGGATATGGCCAGTGTTGAATTGTTTGCCGATGCAGTGCGTGCCCATTGCAAGGCCGGCGGGGCAGCGTTAATTGCCACACATATTGATTTGGGCATTGCGGCCGATCTGCTGGATTTGACCGCAAACAAGGCAAAACCGCGCGATCTGGCCGGCTTTGACGAGGCTTTTGAATGATCGCGATATTGATCAGGGATATGCGTCTGGCGATGCGGGCAGGGGGCGGATTTGGCCTTGGCCTGGCGTTTTTTCTGATTGTCGTGGTGCTGGTGCCTTTCGGAGTTGGTCCGCAAAGCGCAATCTTGGCGGAAATTGCACCGGGTATCCTTTGGGTCGGGGCTTTGCTGGCCTGCCTGTTGTCGCTGGACCGGATTTTTGCGCTGGATTTTGAAGATGGATCGCTGGATTTACTGGCGACCGCGCCGATCCCGTTGGAGGGCGTCGTGGCGATGAAGGCACTTGCCCATTGGCTAACCACAGGATTGCCGCTGACCATTGCGGCGCCGTTTCTGGCCGTGCTGTTGCACATGCCCCAAAACGGGTTCGTCTGGTTGGTAATCACACTGGCAACCGGCACGCCGGCGCTATCGTTTATCGGCACGTTTGGCGCGGCCCTTACGGTCGGCTTGAAACGCGGCGGGTTGTTGCTTTCACTGCTGGTGTTGCCGCTTTATGTGCCAACCCTGATCTTCGGGGCCGAGGCATTGCACCGTGGCATGGCGGGGCTTGACGCCACAACGCCACTGCTGATGCTGGCCGGAATTACGACTGGCGTTATTGCGTTGTTGCCCTTTGTTGCCGCAGCGACAATTCGGATAAATTTGCGTTGAACTTGGCTTGAATTTGCTTGCCGATAAGCGCATAAGATTGGGAAATTCGGTTAGGGTTTAAGAATGTCTCTTTGGGAATACGCCAATCCACGGAAATTTATGCAAACTTCAGGTGCCGTGTTGCCGTGGTTTGCGGTTCTTTCAATTATTTTCCTGAGCACAGGCATGATCTGGGGCTTTTCCTTTACCCCCGAAGCTGAAAACTTTGGCTCCTCCGTCAAAATTATGTATGTGCATGTGCCGGCTGCCTTGATGGCCATTAATATTTGGGTGATGATGTTGGTAACATCGTTGGTCTGGCTGGTGCGTCGCCACCATGTTTCGGTGCTGGCGGCCCGTGCAGCAGCCCCGATCGGTCTGGTTATGACGCTGATTGCGCTGTTTACCGGGGCAATCTGGGGGCAGCCGATGTGGGGCACCTATTGGGCGTGGGATCCGCGCCTGACAGCGTTTCTGATTTTGCTGATGTTTTATCTGGGTTATATTGCGCTTTGGCAAGCGATAGATGATCCTGAAACGGTTGCTGATTTGACATCGGTTTTATGCATGGTCGGGTCGGTCTTTGCACTGCTCAGCCGTTATGCGGTGAATTTCTGGAATCAGGGCCTGCATCAGGGCGCATCCCTGTCGCTGGACAAAGAAGAACATGTGGCAGACGTATACTATTGGCCGTTGCTGATTTCGATGGCCGGGTTTGTTTTGCTGTTTATCACGCTGGTTCTGATCCGGACCCGCACAGAAATAAGGGCGCGTCGTCTGGCGGCCCTGATGGCACGGGAGCGAAATCAATGATGCCTGATCTGGGTAAATACCACTCCGAGGTTCTTGCCTCTTACGCGGTCACGTTTGGGTTGCTGCTTATATTGCTGGTTCTTAGTCTGCTGCGCTCGCGGCGTGTTGTACGCAATTTGGCCGAGGTTGGAGCACGGCAAAAGAAAAAACATGACTGAGCCGCGCAAATTCAGCCTGCTGGGTTTTTTGCCAATCGCGATTTTTGCCGTGCTGATAGCGGCATTTTTCTTGCCCGGTTTGTGGCGCGATGATCCGAATGATATTCCCTCGACCCGCATCGGCAGTCCTGCACCGGCCTTGTTTGTCAGCCCCGAGCAGAATGCAGCAGGTGCTTTTAACGACGAAACCCTGCGCCAACCCGGTGTGAAACTGGTTAACTTCTGGGCATCGTGGTGCCCGCCATGTCGCACGGAGCATCCGTTTTTGCTGCAATTGGCCGAGGGCGGCTTGCCGATATATGGGGTCAATTACAAAGACACGCCGAAAAAGGTGGCTTTATTCCTAGAGGCGCTGGGAAATCCGTTTACCGCACAGCTGATTGACCCAAAAGGGCGTAACGGCATTGAATGGGGCGTGCTGGCCATGCCGGAAAGCTATTTGATTGATAGCAACGGGGTGATTGTTTTGCATTTTCGCGGGCCTATTGATCAAAAAATCATCGATACACTCATCAAGCCGGCGATCGATTCTGCCGACTAAAGGTTAGAGAATCTGTTTACAGAGCATTGTGTTTAGCTGCCGGAAAATAGCACAACCGCCAATAATACCAATACCATAGCTTCGGCCAAGGGGGCCGGAATGCTAAACCGTTTGTGGCGTTTTTGTGGCACAGTTAAGTCGATCATGACAGAATTCATAGCGGACAAAGGTTAATAATAAAAGTCGGCTTTGGCCAATTTGCTGTTTGTAAGCGGAAACAGACTGTTTCGAAATGATTTTTGGCAGCTTTGGCAATAAACCTATTGTCATTGACTGCCAAAGCGCTGTAGAAGTCGCGGACTTTGTTGGGCAAGCCCAGAAAGTAAATGTGCGGGTGTGGCGGAATTGGTAGACGCACCAGATTTAGGTTCTGGCGCCGCGAGGCGTGGGGGTTCAAGTCCCTTCACCCGCACCACAGCTTTTTCGTAATAATTCGAATTGCTTTAGCCCAGTGAAATGAACTGGACCGTATCACCTTTTTGGGCACCAGCCGCGTCAACCGGACGGATCAGCAACGCATTTGCTTTGGATAGAACAGTTAACAGAGCGCTGTCTTGGCGGCCAAACGGGGTGATGACACCATTTTCAACCCGCGCCCGCATGTAATGTTCGCGAGGGCCGTTGGCCGGCATGTCTTGGGCTAGGGTGGCGGTTAGGCGGGGTTGTGGTTCGGGGTTAAATCCCAGCATGGTGCGAATGGCTGGCAACAGAAATATATGACCGCAAACCATTGAAGAAACAGGGTTTCCCGGCAAGCCAATCATCGGAACCCCGTTGATTTTACCCGCCATTAGCGGTTTTCCGGGCCGCATGGCCACCTTGTAAAACGCCCGCTCCAGCCCCAGATCGGACGCGACCTGCGCTACCAGATCATGGTCGCCAACAGACGCCCCGCCAATCGTCACAATCAGATCAGCCCCCGCGCACAGCTTGAATGCCGCCTCTAGCGAGGCCTGATTGTCGCGCGCAATCGGCAGCATTCGGGCTTCGGCCCCGTGCTGTTCA
>DOHJ01000184.1:0-5099 GCA_003535335.1 Paracoccaceae bacterium
CGGCGGGCCATTACGTTGCCGTCAATCCGGATGTTCGATTCCGAACGCACCTCTTCGATCTCGGCAAAAACCGGGCTGTCGGGGTCGGCCATCACCTGCGTAATGCCGTAATGATCGCGCAGATCAATAAACAGCAAACCACCGTGATCGCGCACGCGGTGCACCCAACCCGACAAACGAACGGTATCGCCAACGTTGGATTTGTTCAGTTCGGCGCAAGTATGGCTACGGTAATCGTGCATGTCTGTCCCCTTGGGGTAAATTAATCTGGTTCGGCCTGATACAACGCGCGAGCGCAGTAAAGTCAAGGGACAGCATGTTATTATGGCCGTCAACTGACATCAAAAGTCACAATAGACAGCGCATTTCTACCGCGCTATTGTAAATTTATCTAATTAAGGTGCCTTTCCAATAATTATTATGGAAAAAACATGTGCACGGCCGCTTTTATTTTGGGTGGAAAAATGTGGGATAAACTGCTTGAACGATTACTGACGCGTCTGATCCGGCGGGGAAAATTAAGTGTTGCATTTGCTGACGGACACAGCAAAATCTATGGTGATGGCACAGGTTCGCCAATTGCTATTTCCTTGCACCACAGCGACCTGAGCCGAAAACTGATCCTTAATCCCGAACTTGCCATTGGCGAGGCATATATGGATGGCGACCTGACTATTGATGGTGATGATCTGCACGGTATGCTGTCTTTGATGATGGTAAATGCCAAACAGGGCGATCTGGGCTGGCTACATTCTATCAGCAACAGCATGCGGCGCAATTATCGCCGCCTGACCCAGCACAATCCGTTAAAAACCGCCAAGCGTAATGTGGAGCATCATTATGATTTGTCTGATGAGCTGTATGATTTGTTTCTGGATTCTGACAAACAATATTCCTGCGCCTATTTTAGTGATCCCGCTATGTCGCTTGAGGATGCGCAGGTGGCCAAGAAACACCATATTGCCAAAAAGCTGTTGTTAAAACCCGGGATGAAGCTGCTGGATATTGGTTGTGGCTGGGGCGGCATGGCCATAACTCTGGCGCGTGATTTCGGGGTTGATGTGGTTGGCGTCACCCTGTCAAAGCACCAGCATAAAATCGCAACACAACGTGCCGCCGATACCGGTTTGGCCGATAGATGTAAATTTCGCTTGCAGGATTACCGCAATGTCGAAGGCCAATTCGACCGCATCGTTTCAGTTGGCATGCTGGAACATGTCGGCCAGAGCCAATACGGCAGGTATTTCCAGAAAATCCGGCAAATCCTGAAACCAGATGGCGTTGCCCTAATTCATACCATCGGCCGCTCAACCCCGCCGGATCAGGCCATTTCACCATGGATCAACAAATATATTTTCCCCGGCGGCTATTCCCCCGCCATGTCCGAAGTCATGCACGGCGTTGAAAATTCAGACCTGTTTGTCACCGACATCGAGGTTTGGCGCATGCATTACGTCAAGACGCTGCAGATTTGGCGCGATAGATTCGAGGCCAATATTGAGGCTGCGGCAAAACTCTATGATGACCGATTCTGCCGGATGTGGCGTTATTACCTGATTGCCTCGGAACTTAGCTTTTCAATACTGGGTTTGGTGGTTTTCCAGTTTCAAATCAGCCGCGATCAATCTGCCGTTCCCCTGACGCGACAATATATCTGCGAATAAAGCCCGATTGTGCCTGCCATCCCCTTGCGCCCCGCCACCGCTTGATTATAACCCCGTAGAATTTGCCGCAATTAGCACCTCGGGGGTCTGCCAAATGCCAAAAAGAAACGACATCAAATCCATCATGATCATCGGCGCGGGTCCAATCGTTATTGGACAAGCTTGCGAATTTGATTATTCCGGCGCACAGGCCTGCAAGGCGTTGCGCGAAGAAGGCTACCGCGTTATTTTGGTCAACTCCAACCCGGCGACCATCATGACCGATCCCGGGCTGGCCGACGCCACTTATATCGAACCGATCACGGCCGATATGGTTGCCAAAATCATCGAAAAAGAACGCCCCGATGCGCTGCTGCCTACGATGGGTGGTCAGACTGGCCTGAATACGGCGCTTGAGCTGGATGATTTGGGCGTGTTGGAAAAATACAATGTTGAACTGATCGGCGCCAAACGCGAAGCCATCGAAATGGCCGAGGACCGCAAATTATTCCGCGAGGCTATGGACCGGCTGGGGCTTGAAAACCCCCGCGCCACAATCGCCGAAACCATCGAAGAATGCATGGCCGCGCTTGATGATATTGGCCTGCCCGCCATTATCCGCCCCGCCTTTACGCTGGGTGGCACCGGCGGCGGCGTGGCTTTTAACCGCGATGATTTTATCCACTTTTGCACCACGGGCCTTGATGCCAGTCCCGTCAGCCAGATCCTGATTGATGAATCATTGCTGGGCTGGAAAGAATTCGAAATGGAAGTGGTGCGCGATACGGCTGATAACGCCATCATCGTCTGCGCCATCGAAAATGTTGATCCGATGGGCGTGCATACAGGTGATTCCATTACCGTTGCCCCTGCGCTGACGCTGACGGATAAAGAATACCAGATGATGCGCACGGCCTCGATTGCGGTGCTGCGTGAAATCGGCGTGGAAACCGGTGGATCAAACGTGCAATGGGCGGTAAATCCGGCCGACGGGCGCATGGTGGTGATCGAAATGAACCCGCGCGTATCACGCTCATCGGCGCTGGCCTCAAAGGCAACGGGTTTCCCGATTGCAAAAATCGCTGCCAAACTGGCCGTTGGTTACACGCTGGACGAGCTGGACAACGACATCACCAAAGTAACGCCGGCGTCCTTTGAGCCAACGATTGATTACGTGGTCACTAAAATACCGCGCTTTGCATTCGAGAAATTCGCAGGCTCCGAACCGCTGCTTTCAACCGCGATGAAATCGGTTGGCGAAACCATGGCGATTGGCCGCACGATCCATGAAAGCCTGCAAAAAGCGCTGGCCAGCATGGAAACCGGCCTGACCGGGTTTGACGACGTTGAAATTGAAGGCGCGCCGGACAAGGCTGCTGTGATCAAGGCGATTTCGCTGCAAACCCCCGACCGGATGCGCACCATTGCCCAAGCCATGCGCCACGGTCTGACCGATGATGAAATTCATGCCGCCACCAGTTTTGATCCGTGGTTTCTGTCCCGTATCCGTGAAATTGTCGAAGCCGAAGAAGGCGTGAAAACCGCGGGTTTGCCAAGCGATGAACATGGTTTGCGGGCGCTGAAAATGCTGGGCTTTTCCGATGCCCGCTTGGCCACGCTTGCAAGGCTTGCCGAATCAGACGTGCGCAAAACAAGAATTGCGGCCGGTGTTACGGCTGCTTTCAAACGCATTGATACCTGCGCGGCCGAATTCGAGGCCCAGACACCTTATATGTATTCCACCTACGAGGCCCCGGCGATGGGCGATGTGGAATGTGAAGCACGGCCCAGTGACAAGAAAAAGGTTGTCATTTTAGGGGGCGGTCCGAACCGGATTGGCCAAGGCATCGAATTTGATTATTGCTGCTGCCACGCCTGTTACGCCCTGTCCGATCAGGGTTATGAAACCATCATGATCAACTGTAATCCCGAAACAGTTTCCACCGATTACGACACTTCGGATCGGCTGTATTTTGAACCTCTGACCTTTGAACATGTGATGGAAATTTTGCGGGTCGAGCAGGAAAATGGTACTTTGCACGGTGTGATCGTACAATTTGGCGGCCAAACCCCGTTGAAATTAGCCAATGATCTTGAGGCGGCAGGCATTCCTATCCTTGGCACCACGCCCGACAGCATTGATTTGGCCGAGGACCGCGAGCGTTTTCAGGATCTGGTGAATAAACTGGGCCTGCTACAGCCCAGAAACGGCATTGCCAGCACCGACGCCCAAGCCTTGGAAATAGCCGGGGACATCGGCTTTCCGCTGGTGATCCGCCCGTCATATGTGCTGGGTGGTCGCGCCATGGAAATTGTGCGCGATATGGCCCACTTGGAACGCTATATCGCCGAGGCCGTGGTGGTATCCGGCGACAGCCCCGTGTTGCTGGATAGTTACCTGTCTGGCGCGATTGAAATGGACGTGGATGCCTTGTGTGATGGCAAAGATGTGCATGTTGCGGGCCTGATGCAGCACATTGAAGAGGCCGGCGTGCATTCTGGCGACAGCGCCTGTTCGCTACCGCCCTATTCCTTGCCAAAAGAAATTATCCAAGAAGTTCACCGTCAAACCAAAGAATTGGCACTGGCCCTGAACGTGGTTGGCCTGATGAACATCCAGTTTGCAGTCAAAGACGGCAAGCTTTACCTGATCGAGGTCAACCCGCGCGCATCGCGCACCGTGCCGTTTGTGGCCAAAGCCACTGACAGCGCCATTGCCTCGATCGCGGCGCGGATTATGGCGGGTGAGCCGCTGTCGAATTTCCCGTTGCGCGCACCTTACGCCGAAGGTGCCACGCCGGACACGCCAATGCCGTTAGCTGATCAAATGTCGCTGGCCGACCCTGATATGCCTTGGTTTTCCGTCAAAGAAGCTGTGCTGCCCTTTGCCCGTTTCCCCGGCGTTGATACAATATTAGGCCCGGAAATGCGCTCCACCGGCGAAGTTATGGGCTGGGATCAATCCTTCCCGATTGCATATCTTAAGGCCCAAATGGGCGCTGGCGTGGTGTTGCCCGCTACGGGTGCTGTGTTCCTGTCGATCAAGGATATGGATAAAACCGCAGAAATGGCAGAGACTGCGCGTTTGCTGATTGAGCTGGGATTTAGCCTGATAACCACCCGTGGCACCGGTGCCTGGCTGCAAGAAAACGGCATTGACTGCGAGATAATCAATAAAGTCTATGAGGGTCGGCCCAACATTGTCGATCGCCTGAAAGATCGCGAGATTTCCTTGCTGATGAACACAACTGAAGGCAATCAATCGGTTGAGGACAGCCGCGAAATTCGCTCTGTGGCTTTGAACGCAGGCCTGCCCTATTTCACCACGGCCGCAGCGATCCATGCCGTGACACTGGCGATGAAGTCGCGCGAAGAGGGTGAATTGGGTGTAAGGAGTTTGCAGGGGTGAAATAATATTGGGGGCATTGTAGATTTGTCTTTAAGTGAGGCCCTAAA
>DOHJ01000184.1:5438-9887 GCA_003535335.1 Paracoccaceae bacterium
AATTTTCCGCACCCAACACAGCGCCTGTGATTTTACCCTGTTCTAGAGAGCTCCTTCTGGAGGATCGGCAATAATGCGACCGGCAGCCAGATCAACGGTCGGAATGACCGCGTTGGTAAAAGGCAGCAGGATGGTTTCGCTACTGGCCTCAGCCATAATTTCCAACAAATCACTTGCCCCGTGGTTTTGAACGCCATGGACCTTGCCTAGTTTATTGCCGCCAGTATCCAGCACGGTAAGGCCGATTAGATCAGTGTGGTAAAACTCGTCATCCGGCAAAACAGGCAACTGTGCGCGATCGACAAACAGACGCAACCCCTTCAAGGCATCGGCCTGTTCTTTGTTCAAAACACCATCGACCTTGGCAACAAGCGCATTATTTATGCTGCGGCCAAGAGTAATGGTAAAGTGACGGGTGCCAGCTTCGTCTGTTAGCGGGCAATAGTCGGCAATCGCGTCAGAGTTGGCACAGAAACTTTTCAATCGAACCTCGCCATTCACCCCGTACGCACCGGCAAATGCACCAACGCAGATTATGTCAGTCTTGCTCATTTAGCGCTCCAGTCGTTCCAGTGTTTTACTACGTTTTTCCCAACCCGCTTGCTCAAGCGTGGGGACTGTTTTATTCTCTTCTGGCCATCCTACACAGAGATAGGCAATCAAAGCCCAATCTTTCGGCACGTTCAAGTCACGGCTCATACGAACAGGATCTAGAATGGAAACCCATCCAACCCCCAACCCTTCGGCTCTTGCGGTCAGCCAGAATTGTGTAATTGCCGCGACCACAGAATACCGTTTGGTTTCAGGCATGCTCGAGGCTCCAAGCCCCTGACCTTTGCCGGTTTTGTCATCGCAATAAACCGCCAGCTGAACAGGCGCATCATTCATACCGCTTAATTTTAGGCTGGAATAAAGTTTTGCCTTTTCGCCGGAATAGCCCTTCAGGGCATCCGTGTTTTCCGCTTCAAAATTAGCCACTGCATTATTGCGGGCCGTTTTGCTGGTGATGCTGACCACGCGCCACGGCTCTGATAAACCGACAGAGGGCGCCAAATTAAACGTTGCAAAACAGCGTTCAAGAATAGCGCCCTCAATCGGGTCTTTGCGAAAGCTGCGCACATCGCGTCGCCAGCGCAATAGCTGGTTGAACTCTTGCCGGAACTGATCGGAAAAATCAGGCATGAGCAAACCACCTTTGCTGATTACTCAGCAGCGGTTTCTTCGGCTGGTGCTTCCTCGGCAGCTGGTGCCTTGGCCGCTTCAGCCAGAGCCGCTGCTTTTTCAGCTTTCTCTTCAGCGCGCTCAACAGCTTTGGCGTGTGGTTTACCTTTTTTCAGGTTGCTGCGCTCTTTTTTCTCAAGAACACCGGCAGCTTCCAGAAAACGCGATACACGGTCGGATGGTTGCGCGCCTTGGTCCAGCCAATATTTGATACGCTCAAGATCCATTTTCACGCGCTCCTCAGAGTCTTTGGCCAACAGCGGGTTGTAGGTGCCCAGTTTTTCAACATAACGGCCATCGCGTGGCATACGGCTGTCGGCCGCAACGATGCGATAAAATGGACGTTTTTTTGAACCGCCGCGTGCGAGTCTGATTTTCATAGCCATGATTAGTTTCTCCTATTTTGGCTTGGGTGACGGGGTGGCCCCGCCCTACATCTGTGTTATTTCTGATGTTTCTTGTGATGATGAATGACTTCCTGAATAATAAAATTCAGGAACTTTTTGGCGAATTCGGGGTCAAGGTTGGCTTTGTCGGCCAGCTCTTCAAGTCGTGCAATTTGTTTGGCCTCGCGCGCTGGATCAGAGGCAGGCAGATCATGTTCGGCCTTTAGAACACCCACAGCCTGAGTGTGTTTGAACCGCTCGCCCAAGGTGTAAACCAGGATCGAATCCAGCCGGTCAATGCTCTCGCGGTGATCTTTTAGCAGCTCGGCTGCGCGGGTGACGGGATCGGTCATTATGCGGCCTCCGGTGCGGGGTGGCGATACATCTGGGTGGTGCCCATTTGCGCGTTTTCATAAACCCGATCAAGCGTACAGCCCAATTTTTTGGCCAATGCGATTGACCGCTCATTGTCTGGCACGATATTGCTGGTCATGGTGGTAAAACCCATTTTTCCATAGGCATGTTTGCGCACGGCCAAGGCGGCCTCAAAAGCCAAGCCTTTGCCTTCGGCGCTTCTAAACATCACCCAGCCGATTTCCGGTTCGGGCCAGCCTTCGGGGTTCCAGATTCCGACGATACCGCAGGGCTGATTGTCAGCTTTTGAAACCACCGTCCAATATCCGTAACCGCGCAATTGCCAGTGGCCGATGGAACTGGCAAACCAGCGCCACGCCTCGGTTCGCGATGTTGTATCACCAAAACCGGCCGAGCGTTCTGTGTCGGCAAAAAATTCGGCAAGTGGCTCAAAATCATTCGCGACAGGCCCGCGCAAAATCAGACGATCAGTTTCAAGAGTGGGGATTGCGAATGTCATTTCTTTTTACCAAACCCTGACAAACCCGGCGGTAGTGCGCCGCCACCCAAACCGGGCAGACCACCACCCATCTGTTTGGCCGCTGCTTCCATTGCCTTGGGGTCCATGTTGGCCAATTCACCGGCCATACCTTGGCCGCCTTTGCCAAACATGCCACCCATGGCTTTTTTCAACATGCCGCCTTTGCCCATTTTTCCCATCTTTTTCATCATGTCAGACATCTGGCGGTGCATTTTCATCAGCTTGTTCAGCTCGGACACTTCCATTCCGGCACCGCGGGCAATGCGTTTTTTACGGGAGGCTTGCAACAATTTCGGGTTGGCGCGTTCACGTTTGGTCATCGACTGGATCAGAGCGATCTGGCGTTTTAAAACGCTGTCGTCCAATCCGGCTTCGGCGGCTTTGGCCTTCATTTTGCCCATGCCCGGCATCATCCCCATGATACCTTCCATGCCGCCCATTTTTTGCATCTGCTCCAGCTGCTGTTTCAGATCGTTCATATTGAACTGACCCTTTTGAAAACGGCGCATCATGCGTTCGGCCTGTTCGGCCTCGATGGTTTCTTGCGCCTTTTCCACCAGCGAAACGATGTCGCCCATGCCCAAAATCCGGCCGGCAACACGTTCAGGATGGAATTCCTCAAGCGCGTCCAACTTTTCGCCAAGGCCAACAAATTTAATCGGCTTGCCTGTAACGGCGCGCATCGATAGTGCCGCACCGCCGCGCCCGTCACCATCCATGCGGGTTAGAACCACGCCGGAAACGCCGACCTTGCTGTCGAATTCTTCGGCCACATTCACCGCGTCCTGACCCGTCAGGCCATCGACCACCAGCAGGGTTTCACGCGGGTTGGCAATGTCACGAACCGATTGGATTTCGTTCATCAGAATTTCATCAATGTGCAAACGGCCAGCAGTATCCAGCATATAAACGTCGTATCCGCCCATCATCGCCTGCTGTTTTGCACGTTTTGCAATATCTTCGGCGGACTGACCTTTAACAATTGGCAGGGTGTCAACGCCGATCTGGGTGCCCAGAATTGCCAGCTGTTCCTGTGCGGCGGGGCGATTAACATCCAATGATGCCATCAAAACGCGCTTGTTGTTTTTTTCCTTCAGACGTTTGGCCAATTTGGCCGTGGTGGTGGTTTTACCAGAACCTTGCAAGCCAACCATCAGGATCGGCGCAGGTGGGCTATCAACTTTTAGCTCGCCAATATTGTCATCGTCACCGGCCAGAACATGCACCAGTTCGTCATGCACAATTTTGACAACCTGCTGACCGGGTGTGACAGATTTTGTAACAGACTGACCCGTGGCTTTTTCGGTAATAGCCTTAATAAAATCACGCGCAACGGGCAGGGAAACATCGGCCTCAAGCAAAGCCACGCGAACCTCGCGAAGCGCTGTTTTGATGTCGTCATCAGAAAGCGCACCTTGTTTGGTCAGTCGATCAAAGACACCACCAAGGCGTTCGGATAGATTTTCAAACATACGTGGCTCCTCACAAATTCAATCGCCAATTCAAATACAAATCACCCCCGTGGGCGAAACTCGCTGACGGGGGGCGATCCCCACATATGCAGGGACCGGAAGTTTATGGACTTCCGGATGTTGATTGCGCGTTTAGGGGGGGCTGATGCCGGAGTCAAGTATTGTTGCAAAATTCCGTTTCGTTTTCCTTGGCGCTTGGCTATTTTGGATTGTGGTTTTAAGTTTTCCAACCTCGGCAGAGCCAAAGTGCGGAAAGCAAGTAAATGCAGATTGGATGTTTTCCTCTTGACGACTTGCGTTTGCTCCCATAAAGCGTGCAGCGGTTAGGCGGGGTAGCTCAGGTGGTTAGAGCAGCGGAATCATAATCCGCGTGTCGGGGGTTCAAGTCCCTCTCCCGCTACCATTAGTCTTATGATGTTTTCCCCTTTCATGGCTAAACAGATTAGAGCAGTTGGGCGCTTAGTTGGGAATTTTT
>DOHJ01000119.1:0-1059 GCA_003535335.1 Paracoccaceae bacterium
GGTGTGAATTTCGAGGCCGGAAATATCATGCGCATCACCACCAATCTGGCCCGCCATAAAACCGACCGTCAAAGGCAGGCGGTGCTGTTTGGCTCGGGCCGCCATGCGGTGACACGCTCGCGTATTATCGAAACCTTTGGCACGCCGGTTGTGGCCTCGTTAATTGAATGTTGGCTAGAAACCGGCCGCACCCATCAGATACGGGTGCATATGGCCCACGCGGGGCATGGGCTGATTGGTGATCCAACTTATGGCGGACGGCGCAAATTATCGGCGAAATCTGTGGGTGAAACCGGCCAAGCAGCGGCGCGGGGCTTTGCGCGTCAGGCTTTGCATGCGGCAACATTGGGTTTTGTGCATCCGGTTCGTGGCGAAAACATGGAGTTCGAGGCTGAAATGCCCGATGATATGGCAAAATTAATCACGGATCTGGGCAAGGGTCCAACCCGTTAACCGGATCAATTTGCAAACTCGTCTTCGGGCACCACACCGCTAAATGTTCCCTCGACATGAATGCCCTTGTCGCCCTCGATCGGTTTATTGGTATTGGTATCAATCCGCACCAATTCGGCCCGAAAGCTAAAGCTGGCGTTGCCCTGTTCATCCATCTGCAGCTCCGAAGCCCATTGTTTGCCCATCTTTTCGCTGGACCTGTAAAACAGGTTTTGCACGGTGCGCAGGTTAATTTTTTTGTGCAAAATGATGGATGCAAGTTTAATATTATTGCCATCCAGATCGCCTTTAAAGGTCACGGCAAGCATGGGCAAATCGGGGGATCCATCGACAAAACCACCGGCAAGACCGTTGAAAAACATGATTTTATTGTCACCGGAGTAATTGAATTTAATCCCGCCACGGTGCATTTTTGTGTCACGATAGGACGGAAATACCATTTCTGTGCGATTAACCGTTGCCTCGAATTTTCCGATGACCTGAAATCTGTCGTTACAAGCCGTCAAAATCGTAAAGACGACAGTTAGAAAAACGACACTAATCCGCATGTGATTACCTTGATTATCCGGTTAAAATTTATTGCTACAGCTATATAATTGTTTATAG
>DOHJ01000119.1:1452-5532 GCA_003535335.1 Paracoccaceae bacterium
TTGGTATCAAAATTCACTCCCGTGCGCTATACTTGGCGCATGTCGCTGATCTTCGGGGATAACGCCACTAAAGATCCCTTCAACATGGAGCGGCGCTTCGTCCTGCACCGGTTTGTTGGTGTTTGCGTCAATCCGATACAGATCAGCGCTGAATTCAAAACTAACATTGCCTTGGGCATCAATCACCGGATTAGTTGCAGTTTGACTGCCGGTTGTGGCGTTCGAGCGGTAAAATACGTGCCGTACAGTTTTAATCGTAAATACCTTGTGCAGCTTTATTGAATCCAGTTCAACATTGCGACCATCAAGGTTGCTTTTGAAAACCACTGCCAACATTGGCAAATCCGGCTGGCCATTGACAAAATCACCGGCCAGACCGTCAAAAATCATGGTTCTGGTGTCCCCCTCATAGCGAAAATTAATGCCACCACGGTTTTTTTCGGTATTGCGGTAGGATGGGAACTCCATTTTTCTGACGCCAACCATGGCATCAAATTTGCCAATCACCTCAAACTTATTGCCGGGGTTACATGCCGAAAGGATCAAAATAGTCGCAAATAACAGGCCCGTGATAAAACGCATGCTGGTTTCCAGTTTCATGAAATTCACCAAGCCATAACAAGAAGAACCAACGCAAACCAGAGACATAATGTCACGCAGCAAGGCGCAAAAGGCGGTATTTTGTGAAACCCTGATATATCTCTAGACTTCGAAACCAGCGTTCATATATTTGTAACAGAACCCGAATATAGAGTGAAAATACGTATCGGGTCTTGAATGTATGAAAAACGTGCTTATTTTAATGCTAATGCAATAAACATTAAGGGCTAAGGGGGCAGTAAATATGAGCAATTACACCAATCTACCCGCACCATCACCCGAGCAGGGTTTGACCAATTACCTGCAGAGCATCCGTAAATTTCCAATGCTGGAGCCTGAAGAAGAATATATGCTGGCCAAAAGCTGGGTTGAGCGCGAAGATACAAAAGCGGCCCATAAAATGGTCACATCCCACCTGCGTCTGGCGGCCAAAATCGCCATGGGCTATCGTGGCTATGGCCTGCCGGTTGCCGAAGTGATTTCCGAGGCCAATGTTGGCCTGATGCAGGCTGTGAAACGCTTTGATCCTGAAAAGGGCTTTCGTCTGGCCACCTATGCCATGTGGTGGATCCGCGCCAGCATTCAGGAATATGTGCTGCGGTCGTGGTCTTTGGTAAAACTGGGCACCACCAGCGCGCAGAAAAAACTGTTTTTCAACCTGCGCAAGGCCAAGGCCCGCATCGGCGCGCTGGAAGAAGGCGATATGCATCCCGACAATGTCAAACGCATTGCCACAGATCTGGGTGTGACCGAGGCAGAAGTGGTTTCAATGAACCAGCGCATGTCGGGCAGTGATGCCTCATTGAACGCCCAAGTCGGTTCAGACGGCGAAGACACCATGCAGTGGCAGGATTGGCTGGAAGACGAAAACGCCGATCAGGCCGGTGATTATGAAAAGAAAGACGAGCTGGACGTGCGCCGCGAGTTGCTGAGCGAGGCGATGGATGTGCTGAATGATCGCGAGAAAGATATTTTGGTGCAGCGTCGCTTACAGGATAAACCTGTAACGCTTGAAGCGCTCTCGGGCCAATATGATGTGTCGCGCGAACGTATTCGCCAAATCGAAGTCCGCGCCTTTGAGAAAATTCAGGAACGCATGCGGGAATTGGCCAGAGACAAGGGCATGAAGGTTCCGGCCGCCTGAATTTAGGTTGGCCTTTTTTGTTTACCCGCGCAGCGCCAAAAACATAATTTTTGGTAGTTTTTTCCATTTTGGTTTATGTTGAAGTTCAGTCAGTAACTTACCGATTTTATGCTGTTTTTTATTGGTAACAAACCAAGGCGGGCGCGGCATCAGGCTCAATTCCCCGCTTAATAAACTGCGCGGAAATGGCCGGAACGGGGCCGTTATCACGCTGCGCTCAGCCTTATCAAACATGAATGTATTATGCACAAAACCGATCCCGCTTTGCACATCATCAAGGGTGTGCCCCGGGAACGCCCCCCACGGGATCTGGTTTAGCAAAAAGCCAAGGCCGGACCATGCGTTAATACCAATGCAGCCGTAATGCAGCTCGTAAATCAAGGCTTCGAACTGCTTTTTACCGATTTGTTTAATGGTTTTGGGATGTATAATAATATTGGCCCCCAAGGTGCCGTGCAGCTCTTGATTGGCAAAACTGATGGCCTGTTGCAGATACCTTGCAGGGTCATTTTCAGCTATCTGATACGTGCTCATGGCTGGCGCAAAGACCTCGTTTTCTGCGTACCAGTCATCCGCGCCTTTTTCATAAGGCACAACCACACAGGCAACCGCATCACCGCGCTCAAACTCTTGGGCCGTATCACTGTGGCTGGCAAATTCGGCCATGCGCCCCTTGGCACCGGGATAATACATCTGGCGCGGCGGGGTTTTGGCCATCACAGCCTTCAGGTTTTGCATCAGCGCCTCTGTTTTATCCCAATCTTTTGGCAAGATCAGCATCTGGCAAGCAATGCAATTAAAACCGGAGTTATGCAGCTTTTGGCTTGCAATATGTTCGGCCTGAAACGCCAGATCGGCCTTGCTCCACGGCCCCGGCACCACAATTGTCGGGCCAACATTTCCCAGCTCCGAGGTAATGCGGCGACGGTTGACCGGGCGGGCGGCCTTTTTGTTTTTCACAGCTTGCGCGCCTGTCCCCCAAACGATTGCATCATGGCTGGCCCCTGCCCCGGTGATATGGATTTCGTCAATCTGCGGGTGATTGCACAGATATTCACCAAGCTGCGCATCACCTTTGACAATGCGCAGGGCATTTTTATCGATCAGCGGCTTTAAGGCGATCTGCAAAAATTCGGTCAGATATTCATTGACCGGATTCATTTTCAAAATCACCACCTGATGTTGGCAAAACAGTTTGTCCAGACAGTCCAGCGGGGCAATGGCGGCAATATTTCCGGCCCCCAAAACCAGCGCCACTTTGGCTTGGCGCTGACCAGACGGATCATAGGCCGTGGCCGTATTAGCCGCCAGATTGGCCATATTCACACCTTTTTGCATCCAGACCTCGGCCTTGACCCCGGACAGCAACAAATGATCCCAAATTGAATGGGGCACTGTCTTTGCAGCGATCTGGCCGTTTTCGAGCAATCGCAACGGGATGGAATTTAGATATTTTTTGCCTTGCATGCCCGACAGCGTCGTAATCATGGCATTGCAATAGGTCATCAATGCATAGGGGCCGGAAAACCATTCCTCGCCTTTCAAGGCCGAGCCCGCAGGGATCAGTTTTTGCTGTGCGGCCGTTTTCACCCACGCATCCGACACCTTGATCAAGCTGTCTTTGATGCCCTGCAAAATCAAAATACGCTGGCCAATCCCTGTCTTTGCCCAGTCATGTTTTGCTGCATCCAGTTCATTGATTAGCGTATCAATTGTTGGATTTTCCATTCTATTTTTCTTTCATCACAGCCGTAATTATTTCATATAATTATTGTTGACGGTAGTCTCGCCAAACAACAACAACCATGAATTGAAGGTGTGGGAAACTTGACCTTGGCCTTAATACTATTGTAAAAATGTTACGATTCGAAGGGCACACTATTTTTAATTTGCATCAAAGCAAGCGGAACCGCGAGCCAATTATTCACCACTCAGATAATCTGGATTTCAACTTTACCAAGCAGGTCGAAATCGTGCGCGGACCTGCATCGGTTCTTTGGGGGGCCGATGCGCTTGGCGGGTGGTTGCGGTTGAAACCATTGACCCGCAAGATGTGCTGCAAGGTCGCAATCGCGGCGTATCCATCCGGGCATTTACGGCCTGGTTTTAGTCTGGCAGTTTTTTGCAGTCTGGATTTGGGTACGTCAAACCCGCCGGCGCAATCGCTCAAATATCATTCTGGACACTACATCGGTGATGCAGGAAAAAACCTATCCCCGGCTGGATTTCTGCGATGCTGACAACACAGCGCTGGTTTCAATTGTCGGCATGGAAGGTACCTGCGAATTTCTGGTGCCGCTTGGGGAGTTAACGCGCAGGGAACTGGCCGAAAAAGC
>DOHJ01000119.1:5603-5729 GCA_003535335.1 Paracoccaceae bacterium
ATCGCGGCGGATCCATCCGGGCCAGTTATGATTCACTGGATAACGGCATGGGGATTGCCCTGACATTTGGTCAGAAATTCTCGCCAAATCTGGAAATGCTGGTTGCCCTGTCGCGTGAAACCAGTG
>DOHJ01000119.1:5865-7939 GCA_003535335.1 Paracoccaceae bacterium
AAAAAGCGAGCTGTCCGATGATGACATTTGCCTTGGACCGTTTCAATCGGCTTGCGATGCAGGCCAGAGCGTGGAAATATGCATGCGTACAAACACCGTGCGTCAATGCTGGTCCGGTGTGATAAAGGGGCTAAAACCGGCGATGGGATTTATGAACATCATGACACCTGATTTTCACCTGCATTTAAAAGGTGGCACTGTGACGGGCTGGAAAACCGAGGCCACTGTCCAGCATGCGATTGGTGTAAACGGTCAGCGCAGTGGCCTGACGATAAAGGTAAAAACATGAAGTCGGGTCGTTGGAGCATCCCCGCAACCGGCGCAGAAATTGCCCACCATGACCTGATGGCCCGCGCGGCCAAATCCTCTGTGGTTTTGTTGGGCGAAAGCCATGATAGGGCCTGTCAACATCTGTGGCAAATGCATGTGGCAGCCAGTTTATTGGCGCATCGCCCTGACATTGTTATGGGATTTGAAATGTTTCCGGCCCGTCTAAATCCGGTGCTGGCCGAATGGGTCGAGGGTGGATTAAGTGAAGCAGAATTTATCGAAAAATCCGAATGGGCCACAGTCTGGGGCTTTGATGCTGAAATCTACCTGCCGATATTTCGATTTTGCCGCGCCTTTCGTGTGCCGATGGTTGGCCTGAATTGCCGCCGCGGATTGGTCAGCGAAGTGGGCAAAGACGGCTGGGACAGCATCCCGGCTGATTTATTAGAAGGGCTAACCCCCGCCTGCCCCGCCACAGCACAATACCGCGACTATCTATACGAGGTTACCGGCGGCGCAGCACGCGATCGCGTAGCCAAATCCGGCGCAGATCCGGCCTTTGACAGATTTGTGCGCGCCCAACAGGTCTGGGACCGCGCCTTTGCTTGTCGCATCGCCGAAATCGCCAGCAAACCGGATGCGCCGCTTGTCATCGGTATTATTGGCCGGGGCCATCTGGAATTTCGCGGCGGAACTCCGGCCCAACTGGATGATCTGGGCATCAGACAAAGCATGGTTTTGCTACCGGATGAAACGGGCCAGCCACAGCCCAAAAACATTGCCGATGCGGTTTTCCACCTCGACCCTGAATAGGCAAAATATACCTCCTGCCAAATTCTTCTTGCCTTAAATACCTGCGCCGCAGGCAGCGCAACCGACACTCACACTCCACAATAAACCAGTTTCCAATTGTCGCCACAGCAAACCCGCGCTAAACATATAGACATGAACATTCTGGACAAAATCAAAGCCTATAAATTGCAAGACGTGGCGCAGCGAAAAATCGCCCGCCCGCTTGCCGAAATTGAAACCGCTGCCCGCAATGCCGCGCCTGTGCGTGGCTTTGCCAATGCTTTGCAGCAAGCAAACCATGACGGCTACGGCCTGATTGCCGAGATCAAAAAGGCCAGCCCCTCCAAGGGCCTGATCCGCGAAGATTTCGATGTGCCCGCCCTGGCCCAAGCCTACAAGGATGGCGGTGCCAGCTGCCTTTCGGTGCTGACCGACACGCCCAGCTTTCAGGGGGCCGACGAATTTCTGCTTGCCGCAAAAAACGCCGTTGATTTGCCGGTTTTGCGCAAGGATTTCATCTATGATCCCTACCAAATCACCGAATCCCGCGCCTTGGGGGCCGATTGCATCCTGCTGATCATGGCCACGCTTGAGGACACACAGGCCGCCGAGCTGGAGGACGCCGCAATTGGCTGGGAGATGGATGTGCTGATCGAAGTCCACAACGAAGACGAGCTGAGCCGGGCCTCGAACCTGAAATCCCGATTGATCGGCATTAACAATCGCAACCTTAAAACTTTTGAAACCACGCTTGAGACCACCAAAACGCTGGCCAAACTGGTGCCTGCAGGGCGGATGATTATCGCTGAATCCGGCCTTTCCACACCGCAAGATCTGGCCGATCTGGCGCTTTACGGTGCCCGCAGCTTCTTGATTGGCGAAAGCCTGATGCGCCAAAATGACGTGGCGGCGGCAACCCGAGCCCTGCTCGCCAACCCCTTAATGCCCGGAGGCATGTAAATGTCTGAACTGACCCATTTTGATGCCCGCGGCGATGCCCACATGGTTGATG
>DOHJ01000255.1:0-601 GCA_003535335.1 Paracoccaceae bacterium
TATCCACCGCGCCGCAACCCTGATGCAGGAAGCGTGATATATAAAATCCGATGGTTTCTGGGCCAAAGACGGTAAACCCTTAACCTTGCGGATGATCAGCTATTCCAGCCGTGCGGAAATGCCGGTTATCACCGAAACTGTTGCCAATATGCTGATGCAGGCCGGTATCAAAACCGAGATCAAAATGTACACGTGGCCGGGCATGCGCGATCTGACCAAAAAGGGTGAATATGATGCCTATACGGTGTTCTGGACACCGGAAATGACCGGTCATCCCGACACGCATCTGAAGGCGCATTTCAGCTCGAATTCAAACATGACCCAAAGCGGGTATGGCAATGCCGAGCTGGACGATCTGCTGGTTGCAGCCCGTGGCCTGGATGCTGGGGCCGAGCGTGATGCGGCCTATCAGAAAATCCTGCAAATCATTCATCAGGATGCGCCGATAATGCCGTTGGTTCACAAGGTTTACGTGGCGGCCTCGCATAAAGGCGTTAAAAACTTCCGCGTGCACCCATCTGGTTTCTTCTTTAACTTCAAAGAAGTTTGGAAAGAATAATACTAGAAATCAGCAAATATAGCGCACGGGAGTGAATTTTGA
>DOHJ01000255.1:914-2011 GCA_003535335.1 Paracoccaceae bacterium
ATAGCGCACGGGAGTGAATTTTGATACCAAAATTTACGAAGCATGCGCGTAAAATCAAAGACTTAGAGCCTGACAAAAGAATCAAAATAAAGTCGTCAGGCTATAAAATGGCCGAGCACCATATTGGTGGTCGGCCTGAAACTTTTAATGCGTTTTGTTCGTGTCGTGGTTCGAGAGTTGCTAATTTTTCGGGCAAACAGTCATGGATAACTTGCGTATTAATCTTAAAGCGGGCACCTTGCCGAAAATACGCTATTATAGGGAGCTGCAAGATGAGGCTTGAAGGTAAAACCGCAATCGTCACAGGCGCGGGATCTGGTTTTGGTGCCGGGATCGCGTGTAAATTCGCCACGGAAGGTGCGCGGGTAATGGTGGCAGATATTAATTTGGAAAGCGCTGAAACCATAGCTGCTGAAATTGGCGCGATTGCAATTAAGGTCGACGTTGCAAATGGTAAAAGTGTTGCGGCAATGATCGGTGCAGCGCACGGAGCTTTTGGCCAGATTGATATTTTGGTGAATAATGCGGGCGTAACCCATTTGCCCGGCCCGCTTGAAGATATTTCAGAAGAAAATTTCGACCGGGTTTTGGCCGTTAATGCCAAATCGGTATTTTTAACGGCCCGGGAAATTGTGCCGCTGATGAAAGCCGCAAAAACAGGGGCGATTTTGAATGTGGCCTCGACAGCCGGAGTTTCGCCACGACCGAATTTGAACTGGTATAACGCGTCGAAGGGCTGGATGATCACAGCAACACGCACAATGGCGGTCGAGCTGGCACCGTTTGGAATTCGGGTAAACGCGATCAATCCGGTGGCGGGAGAAACGCCTTTGTTAAAGACGTTCATGGGTGAAGATACGCCGGAAATGCGGGCTAAATTTTTATCCACCATTCCACTGGGTCGGTTCTCGACACCTGAGGATATGGGAAATGCGGCTGCTTTTTTGTGCTCGGATGAGGCCAGTATGATCACCGGTGTTGCGATGGAAGTTGATGGCGGACGCTGCATTTAAGCGCCGGAGCGGGGGTTTCACACCCCCGCACCCCCGTGAGGTATTTATGGCAAGAAGAAGGATGGTTCGATGAAGCCGGGTGTG
>DOHJ01000255.1:2440-3490 GCA_003535335.1 Paracoccaceae bacterium
CGGCTGTGAATGTTATGGGTGGCGCGCCGGGGACACGAGAAACAGATTTACTGGCGCCCGATAAAGTGGTGCAAGAAGTGGATGCGCTGGTTTTATCGGGCGGATCTGCCTTTGGTCTGGATGCGGCATCCGGCGTGGTGGATGAATTGCGCAGGCAAGGCCGCGGTTTTAAGGTTGGGGATCAAAATGTACCGATTGTACCCGCCGCTATTTTGTTTGATTTGCTGAATGGTGGCAACAAGAATTGGGGTAAAAATCCGTATCGCTCACTGGGGAAAACCGCGTTAAAAAATGCGGCAACGGGTTTTGAGTTAGGCAGTTACGGGGCAGGAACCGGAGCAACTGTTAGTGGCTTGAAAGGTGGGCTTGGATCGGCCTCGGCTGTGTTGGAATGCGGTGTAACTGTGGGCGCTTTGGTGGCGGTGAATGCGCTGGGATCGGTCACTGTCGGGGACGGCCCAGAGTTTTGGGCGCGGCCTTTTGAAATGGGGGCCGAATTTGGCGGTCGTGATTACGCAGGCTGTTATAATGCCGGTTTTGAGCCGCATCCCGAAGCGCAGTTGGGCGAAAATACCACGATTGCAATTGTAGCCACGGATGCGGTTTTAACCCAAGCTCAGGTCTTGCGTATGGCAACGGCGGCCCATGACGGAATGGCACGGGCAATTGTGCCCAGTCACACACCGTTTGACGGGGATTTGGTGTTTGGTATTTCAACCGGGAAGGTTGATTTGCCTGATCCAGTGTTTGATCCGATCCGGTTAGGTCATGGGGCAGCTGTTTGTTTAACCCGTGCAATCGCGCGCGCAGTTTTTGAAGCAACATTGGCAGACAGGGATGTATTTCCGACGTGGAGACAGAAATTCGGCTAACTCAAAAAGGTATTGATATGCCCGCTGTGACGTGATTTCACTTTGAGTATTCACTCATTGGGTTCCAACCCTCCGTCTTCAGGCGGAGGTACTTTTGTACGAAGAATCGGTTATAAACTAAGGGGCTGGCCCGGATAACACCAGACAGGGGTTATCATGGGCCATATGCGAGAGGGCC
>DOHJ01000193.1 GCA_003535335.1 Paracoccaceae bacterium
TACTGGATGGCATGAAACACCGGCGAGGCATGCGGTTTGACCGCAATCCGGTCTTGCGGCCTGAGCGTGTGAAAATAAAGCGCCGCCATAATCTGGGTGATCGAGGCCGACGAGGCCTGATGTCCGCCGACCTTAACATCACCATCCGCCTTGGTGCGGTTGTGATTGGCATTATGCACAGTCCAGCAGGCAGTCCATAGCACCTGATCGGCAATCAGCTTCAGCATGTCATTGGAATTTTTCATGAATAATCTTGCGGTTAGGTAAAATTTACCGGGATGGCTTGAATTGGTCTGACTTTTAGGTTATTCGAATATTCGACCAACAGTCAAGCGGAACACGGGCCTGATCGTGAAAAGGTGAAGAAACATGACGGAAAGCGAAAAGGTGAACCAGAAACCCAAAAAACCGATCATTATCAAGCGACTTTCGGATCAAGTCGAGCAAGAGCTTATGTCGATGATCCAGTCTGGCGAATACCGTCCGGGTGATTGCCTGCCATCCGAGCGCGAGCTGATGGATTTGTTCGGCGTTGGCCGCTCGTCTATCCGCGAAGCCCTGTTTTCGGTGCAACGCAAAGGGTTTTTGAAAATCAATCGCGGCGATAAACCCCGGGTTATTGAGCCAAAGCCGGAAAAGATGATTCCCGAATTTACCGATGTTATCAGGATGGTGTTGTCCAAGCCAAACGGCGTTTTGCATTTCAATCAGGTGCGTTCGTTCTTTGAGGCCAGCGTTGCCCGTTTTGCCGCCGAAAACGCCACGCCAGACGATATCAGCCGCATAAAAGCGGCGCTGGCGGCCAATCGCAAGGCGGTTTCGGATTTTGACAGCTTTCGGGAAACCGATATTGCCTTTCACCGTGCCATTGCCGAGGCTGCGCATAACCCGATTGTTTCGGGTGTTTTTGATGCGCTGGTAGAGTGGGTGATTACCAAACGTTCCACGCCAACCAATCTGGAAGAACGCAATCGCAGCTCAATTGCCGGACACGAGCGAATATTGGAATGCATCACGAACCGCAACACGACCGAGGCCTACAGGGCAATGGCCAAGCATATCGAACGGGCAAATAGTGAATACGACCTGTTATCGTAAAAGAGGAAAAGCAATGATCAGTCTTGAAGGAAAACGCATATTTGTCACGGGGGCCGCAGCCGGTATGGGCCGCTCGATCGCCGAGCTATCGGCCGCAGCCGGTGCCGAGGTGTTGGCCACGGATGTTGCCAAAGAAGGTTTGGCAGAGCTTGAGGCAAAAGGCATTCAGACGGCGGTTCTGGATGCGACAGACAAAGACGCGATTGACGATTTGTTTGGCCGCCAAGCGCCGTTCACCGGCATCGTCAACACGGCGGGCTGGGTGCATCACGGCACTCTTACTGAAACCGATGATGCGGCTTGGCGGCGGTCCTTTAACATCAATGTCGACAGCATGTTTTACGTGATTAGCGCCGCCCTGCCGGGGATGGTCAAAAACGGCGGTGGCTCGATCATAAACATGGCGTCCATTGCCTCGTCGATCAAAGGCTTTAAATTTCGCGCCGCCTATGCTTCGTCCAAAGCGGCGGTGATCGGGCTGACTAAATCGGTGGCGGTTGATTATATGGATGACGGCATTCGCTGTAACGCGATCTGTCCGGGCACCACTGAAACGCCGTCGCTGCACGGCCGCATGAACGCGCTGGTGGATGAGTTGGGCAGCTTTGAGGCCGCGCGTCAGTGGTTTGTGGATCGTCAGCCAATGAAGCGGTTGGGCCAGCCCGATGAAATTGGCATGTTCGCCCTTTACCTGCTGTCTGATGCGGGCAACTTTGCCACTGGGCAATCTTATATTATTGATGGTGGCATTCTTGCCTAGAATAAGGAAAATCTGATGAAACTGATGCGTGTTGGTGCTGTGGGTGATGAAAAACCGGCTCTTTTGGATGATGCGGGCAAAATCCGTGATTTAAGTTCGGTGATTGGCGACATAAATGGTGCTGTGTTGGCCGATATGTCTTGGGCTGCGGGGCTGGATGTTGCCGCCTTACCGGAACTGCCTGCGGACAGTCGCATTGGCCCTTGCGTTGGCAATGTCGGAAAATTTGTCTGCGTTGGCCTGAATTATGCCGACCACGCCAAAGAGGCCGGATTGCCAATCCCGCAAGAGCCAATTTTATTCATGAAAGCCACCTCGGCGATTTGTGGTCCCAATGACGATGTGATCATTCCGCGCGACGCCCAAAAAACCGACTGGGAGGTTGAACTGGGCGTGGTGATCGGCAAAAACACGGCCTATGTCAGTAAGGAAAACGCGCTGGATCATGTGGCCGGATATTGCCTGATCAATGACGTATCCGAGCGTGAATTCCAGCTGGAAAAAGGCGGCCAGTGGGTGAAGGGCAAAAGCAATGACACCTTTGGTCCAACCGGTCCTTGGCTGGTGACGCGTGATGAAATGCCCGATGCCTCTAATCTGGCAATGTGGCTGGAGGTGGACGGCAAGCGCTATCAAAACGGATCAACCAGCACCATGGTTTTTGATGTGCCAACCCTTGTCAGCTATATTTCCAATTACATGAGCCTGCAGCCGGGTGACATTATTTCAACCGGCACTCCGCCCGGTGTAGGGCTGGGGCAAAACCCGCAGATTTATTTAAAAGCTGGCCAAACCATGCGGTTGGGCATTGATGGTCTGGGCCAGCAACAGCAAAAAACCGTGGCATATATTGTGGCAGATAAAGGGTAGTTAAATGAAACAAACTTGGCGCTGGTACGGGCCTGATGATCCGGTCAGTTTGGGCGATGCCAAACAGGCGGGGGTTCAGGGTATTGTTACGGCGCTGCATCAAATAACGCCCGGCGATGTCTGGCCCGTTAACGAGATTAAAAACCGTCAGGTCGAAATTGCGCGCCTGCCATCGGGTAACGCCAGCGGCATGACCTGGGATGTGGTTGAAAGCGTCTTTATTTCTGACGACATAAAGGCCCAAAGCGGCGACTGGCGCGCGCAGCTTGATAATTACAAACAAAGCCTGCGAAATCTGGCGACCTGTGGCGTGAATGTGGTGGCCTATCACACCATGCCGGTGCTGGATTGGACCCGAACGGATCTGAAGTGGCAGCACCAGAATACCGGTTTGGCGCTGCGGTTTGATCAGGCTGAACTGGCGGCGTTTGACATTCATATTCTGGGCCGAAAAGGCGCTGGTCAGGATTATCCAGAAGATGTTGTGGATGCTACCGCAAAACTAATCCGCGAAAAGGATGATGCTTGGAAGGCCACTCTTGTTTGCACCTTAACCGCAGGTTTGCCCGGCTCGGGCGAGGGTTGGACGCTGGATGAATTTCGCGACCGCCTTGCGTTGTGGAACGGGGTTTCGCCGCAGCAAGTCTTTGCCAATCACGTTGATTTTCTTTCAGAAGTTGTTCCTTTGGCCCAAGAACTTGGTTTGCGTTTTGCCTGCCATCCTGATGACCCGCCCTTTCCAATTCTGGGCCTGCCGCGGATCATGTCGACCGAGGCCGATTTTCAGGCCATGTTTGATGCGGTTGATCTGCCCGCAAACGGCATGACATTTTGCACCGGATCGCTTGGCGCGCGTGGTGATAATGATTTGGTTGGCATGGCCCGGCGGCTGGGGCCACGGATTCATTTTGCCCATTTGCGTAACGTGCGGCGTGAAAGCGAAACTGTGCCTTGTTCATTTTTTGAAGACGATCACATGACTGGATCATCAAACATGGTGCGGATTATCGAAGCCTTGCTGCGCGAAGAGGCGCGGCGCTGTGCGGCGGGTGAAATGATTTGCCAAATTCCCATGCGTCCGGATCACGGCCATGAATTGATGACCGATATTAATGCGGGCGGTAATCCCGGCTATAGTGCGATTGGCCGTTTGCGTGGTTTGGCAGAATTGCGCGGGGCGATGCTGGCGATTAAGGAATGCGTAATCTGATGCAGATTGATGTGCTGATTGATCTAAAAACCACCCTTGGCGAAGGCCCGTTGTGGGATGTTGAACAACAACGGCTGTATTTTATCGATTCCTTTGACGGGCGCATCTTTCGCTGTACGGTTGATGGTGGCGAAGTGCGCAGTTGGGATTTGCCGGCCAAAATCGGCTCGATGGCATTATGCAAAGACGGTCTGGGGGCAATTTGTGCGTTGGAAAACGGCTTTCATCTGCTGGATTTTGCCAGTGGTGACTGCAATCTTATCATTGATCCCGAACCTGACAAACCGCTAAACCGGCTAAACGATGGCAAGGTCGATCGGCGGGGGCGGTTTTTTTGTGGCTCGATGGACACCAGCGAAGAGGGACCGAATGGCGCGCTTTATCGGCTTGATCCGGATTTTAGTCTGCATAAAATTGATGATGGCATTATCGTTTCCAACGGCCCGTGCTGGTCGCCTGATGACCGGATTTTTTATTTTGCCGACAGCTGGTCAGGTGAAATTCGTGCCTATGATTATGACATAAAAACCGGCAGCGTCAGCAATCGCCGGAGATTTACAACGCTTGATGCAGACATCGGCGCACCGGATGGATCAACCGTGGATGCCGAGGGTTTTTTGTGGAATGCGCAATGTTTTGATGGCTGTATAAAACGCTATGCACCGGACGGAAGTCTGGATCGGGTGATTGAAATGCCGGTGCGAAAAGTGACGTCGGTTAATTTTGGCGGGCCAAACATGGACATCTTGTTTGTGACCTCGATGGCCAAACCGCCCTTGCCGCGGTTTCCCGGTGACGGTCAATTGCGCGGCAGCGTTTTTGCAATTTCCGGGTTGGAAATTTTAGGGGTGCCGGAACCACGCTTTGGCGGCTGATTCCGGCGGTTTCTGAATTTTATCCGGCGCTACCGCGACAGATATTTCTCATGCGCTTTGGCCAATTGGTATTTGCCATCATCTGACAATGGCCTAAATGGGGCGCGGCAATCACCCATCGGGATACCCTCTAGATCCAGCAGATATTTTAGCGACCGAAACACGCCAAGCGGCACAATAGCGTCAATCAATTGATTTATTTCACTTTGCAATTCGCGGGATTTTTTCGCGTCATTTGCATGATAGGCTTTGTAGAGGTCCACAAATTTGTTGCCTTGAACATTAAGGGTTGAGCCGATCACGCCGCAAGCCCCGACGGCCAAACCGGAAAGCGCGGTTTCATCATAGCCGTTAAAGATCAGTTTATCGGGGTTTTCACGGATTATTTGCTCCATGGCGTAATAATCAAGCGTGGTGTTTTTCAAGGCGATAACATTGGGCAAATTAAGCAATTCGGTTATCTGCCCGGCCCCCATTATCACGCCAGTCAGGGCCGGAATGTTATAGATCACAAATGGCACATTCGTGACGCTGGACAGGGTTCTGTAATAGTCCAGCAATTCAGCCGAATCGTACTTGAAATAAAACGGAGGGATCGCCGATATCGCATCATATCCGGCATCGGCCGCGATACGCGCCAACTTGTGACTGGTCCGGGGGTTCATATCGCCCACTTGTGCAATCAGCCGTGTTCTACCTTGCACCAATTTAGCGGTTTCTTGCAGGACGCTTACCCTTTCATCATAGCTCTGCAGAAAGGTTTTAGCGGTGCTGCCGCCAACATATAACCCGCTAATTCTGTGGTCGATATTTCGATCGATCATCGCGGCAATCGAGGTGAAGTTTATTTTGTCGCCACCGTCAGAATAGGGCGTAAGTAATGCGGTGTAGGAACCTGATTCGATAGACATGTTATGCCCTTTAACGAGCGTGTTTTATGTGAATGTTATTTTAAAAACCCGCGAAAAATGCCGGTTGGGTTTGCGATATTTCGTAAATGGAACGATGCCGTGATGTTTGAGCAGCCGATGGGCCAGGATTGGAAAGTTCCAAAATCATATTCCCAGACCGTTTTCACCGAACCGGTGTATTTTGCTGTCATCCGGGGTTACAAAAATCCGGTCGCCATAGACCAAATTCATTTCACCTTCTTCGCGTACAGTGATTGTGCCGATATCATCCAGCTCGACATGGAAAAATGTATCAGACCCCAGATGTTCGGATATTTTCACTGTTCCGGCCCAGACGCCATTATCTTTTGAAACCGAACAATGTTCGGGGCGAATGCCAATGGTTTTTGCATTCTTTTTGGCGGCGTGTTCCCCCTCGATTAGATTCATTTTAGGCGATCCGATAAAGCCGGCCACAAAAAGATTTGCCGGTTTGTTATATAAATCCAGCGGGCTGCCGACCTGTTCAATCCGCCCCGCATGCAGCACCACAATTTTGTCAGCCATTGTCATTGCTTCAACCTGATCGTGGGTAACATAGACCATTGTTGTTTTAAGCTTCTTATGCAGCTCGGAAATTTCAAGTCGCATGTTGATGCGCAACGCGGCATCCAGATTGGAAAGTGGTTCGTCAAATAAGAATGCAGAAGGTTCGCGAACAATCGCACGTCCAATTACAACCCGCTGGCGTTGGCCACCGGAAAGCTGCCCGGGTTTGCGGTCAATATAATCGGCCAAATTTAAAATCTTGGCGGCATTGTTAACTTTTTTGTCGCGCTCGGCCTTGTCCATTTTCGCCATCTTCAGCGGAAATTCAATATTCTTGCGAACAGTCATATGCGGATAAAGCGCGTAAGATTGAAAAACCATGGCCAGCCCGCGTTTGGCCGGCGGAATTTCGGTGGCATCTGCGCCATCTATGTAAATTGCGCCGCTACTCACGTCTTCTAGCCCGGCAATCATCCTTAGCAATGTGGATTTTCCGCAACCTGTCCGCAACCTGATGGACCGACAAACACAATAAACTCACCATCTTCAACCGTTAAATTTAACGGCGGAATAACTTCGAGATTACCAAAGCTCTTGGTAATATTTTTTAGTGAAATTTGCCCCATAGAATCCCCTTATGCAGATGCAAGGCAGATGCCAGTTTTTGGAGCCTGCAAATGCGGTAATTTAGAAAAATATAGCCAAGAAAACATTCAAAATAGTGTCGCAGAAAATAACATTTTGTCAAGTCGAATTGCCTATATTACTAAGAGCATTTCTGTTTAATTACATGTCTTTAAGTAAGGTCTAAATGAAAATAGGCGGCCCACAAAAGGCCGCCCGTATTGTTTTAATAATTTGTTACCCCTACAGATCAAAATGCAGGTGATAAATCAACTATACTAGCCGTTTGCGCGTTCAAAAATTGCCGCAATTTTATCAGCAACCTTGGCCACCGCATCAGCCGCCGGAACGCCGTCAACCAACACAGTTTGCAAGGCTTCCGGAACAAGGTTTGTTGACAGAACTTCGCCCATTCCCGGTGATGGCTGGCCTTTATAGCTAACCGGAACGCCGGTTTTGGCGATATTGGAAAATTCGCCGTATTGTGGCCGTGATGTCCACCATGGATCTTCAAACAACTTCGGATAAACCGGCACCCAACGACCGTTGGTTTTGGTTATAACCTCGTTATATTTCGCCGGATCCATCATGGCCTTGACCAGACCTTTGGCCAGCTCGGGTTCAGGTGCGGTGTTGAAAATACCGGTTGACCAAGTGTCGATCTGGTTAAACGCACCGGCCGGTCCGGCGGGCACACTGAACAGGCCGGTTTTTGCCTGCAATTCCGGATCATTACTAACAAGATGGGCATAGATCGAGGTCGGGTTGTTCACAAAAGCAACCTGTCCGGCCTGATACATCTTGTTATTCCACGATGATTCCGAGTTTCCGACAACGCCGCGCGGGATAATTCCGGCATCATTGTACATAGAATTGATAAAATCGAATCCGGCAATATTGCCCGCATTGTTAAACGCAGCCGTGCCGTTATCATCCGCCGTAAATCCGCCATGACACCATAAAATCTGCATGATGTTTTGCGACGCATCCGTGTTCAGGCCAAGGTCCAGACCAAAGCCGTAAAACGGTTTATCCTGAACTATTTTACAGGTTTCGACAAACGCTTCCCAAGTGCGCGGATAATCCAGCCCGTGTTTTTCAAGCACATCAACGCGCGCGTGCATTGGCCACGGGTTAAGCGCATAAGGCACACCCCAAGCTTTGCCACCATGGGTAACGGCGGCCAAAGATGTTTCGAAAATGCCGCCTTCAAAACCCTTCATGTCGTCAACAATATCAGTCACATCCATCATGCGACCCTGACTGCGATAAAGCTGGATCAGGGATTCATTTAGCCAAACAACGTCGGGCAGGTTTCCGGTTTCCAGACCTGCATTGATTTGCGGGATGAAGTCTTTGCCGGAAATCTTAACAAAAGCCGCTTCTGAATCTGACAAACCGGCAGATTTGCGGAACTCTTCAAAGTTTTCGCGGATAACTTCATCGGCAATTTTGGTAAAAGTCGGCAAATGCCAATAGACCAGCTTTTGTTCCCGTGCGGCCCAAGCCGTGCCG
>DOHJ01000188.1:0-2970 GCA_003535335.1 Paracoccaceae bacterium
CGGGTCCGTGGCTTTCACCCCATGTGGTGACGCGGAAAATGTGGCCGAAACTGTTCATAGACATGTGCATGCTCCTTAAGTGTATTGGTCTAGCGGGCAGCCGCGCTCTGCTCAAGAGGTTTTGGGGAAATGCTGTTATCTATAAAAAAACCCCGCCTGATTTGACGGGGTTTTTTTGGTTTCTTAGGGTCGCAGTTAACTGGTTGCTTCTTTAGCGCGCTTTTTAACCGGTGCCCAAATGCGTTTGTTGGTCGCATAAAGTAGAACCGTAAGCACTGTCATTAAAATAATAGCAATAAAACCGGTCTGCTTGCGGGCCATCATTTTGGGTTCTGCTGTCCACATCAGAAAGGCCGCGATGTCTTCGGCTTCGTGGTGCAGCTCATTGCTGTGGCCATCTTCATATTCCACATCTTCGCCAAATAACGGTGGTGCCATGGCAATCCAGCCCCCTGGAAACGCGGTGTTTTCATAAAAAAGTGTGCCAGCTTCTTCTTTTTCTTCACCGGTGTAGCCGGTCAGAATGGCCACGATATATTCTGGTCCGCCAGTGCCTTGTAACAGCTGGTTGATACCAGAGCCGTAAGGCCCGTGAAAACCTGCACGGGCTTTGGCCATTAATGACAGGTCAGGCGCATTTGGATCTGCACCAACGGGATAGTGATCCGATGGTTTTGCTTCGCGGGTATCGCCCGGTTCAGCCTCGTCGCCCTCATCAGGCACTTCGAACTGTTTGGCATATTCGCGGACATACTCTGCCGGTAATTTCGGCCCACCTTCGTCTGCGAGGGTGCGAATTGCCACGTATTGCATTCCATGGCAGCCTGAACAGATTTCTGTGTAAATTTGTAAACCACGGCGCAGCTGTGCTTCGTCATAGGTGCCAAATGGACCCTCGAACGAAAAGTCCACATCGTGAATATGACCACCACCACCAGCAGGGATTGCAGCCGTTGTTGATAGTACCAGTGCTGAAACCGCGGCTATTAAAAGTTTATTGATTTTCATTGTTCAATCCCCTTATTCGGCTGGCGCACTAGGTGCGATGGCATATTTGGAAGATTTACCGGATTTATGGCCGTAATGGTCATTAAAGTCCTCTTCGATGGTTGCCGGTGGGTCCGTAGGTTTTTCAATCAATCCGAGAATAGGCAGGATAACCAGGAAATATGCAAACCAGTAGGTCGATGCGATTAGCGATATATAGTCATACGGGTATTCTGCCGGCATCGCCCCAACCCACATCAATATCATAAAGTCGAGCGCCATTAGCCAGTAAAACCATTTGAACAGCGGACGAAACCGGCCTGAGCGAACTGAAGATGTATCCAGCCAAGGCACAGCTGCCATAACTCCAATCGCACCAAACATCGCCAACACACCAAAGAATTTGGCGTCAACAATGCCAAAGGTTAAAAAGCTGACCAACTGCACGGCCCAGACGTCTGCGGTAAAGGCGCGCAAGATGGCATAGAAAGGCAGGAAATACCACTCGGGCACGATGTGTGCAGGGGTTACCAACGCGTCGGCCTCCAGATAGTTATCGGGATGGCCCAGATAATTTGGCATGAAGCCTACGATGGCAAAAAACACCATTAAAACAGCGCCCAATGCGAACAAATCCTTGATCACAAAGTAGGGCCAGAATGGCAGGGTGTCTTTTTCGGCTTCCTCTTTGGATCCGCGTCGCACCTCAACCCCGGTCGGGTTGCTGTTACCCGTGGTGTGAAATGCCCAGATATGCAGGGCAACCAAAGCGCATAAAACAAACGGCAGCAGATAATGCAGCGAGAAAAACCGGTTTAGCGTTGCGTTATCAACCGCAGGTCCGCCCAAAAGCCAAGCCTGAATGCTTTCGCCAACAAACGGAATCGCCCCGAACAGGCCGGTAATCACGGTCGCACCCCAAAAAGACATTTGTCCCCAAGGCAGCACATAGCCCATGAATGCGGTTGCCATCATCGCCAGATAGATCAACATACCAATGATCCAGGTGATTTCACGCGGGGCCTTGTATGATCCATAATACAAACCACGGAAAATATGCAGGTAAACCGCCACAAAGAAAAGCGAGGCACCGGCAGCGTGGATATAACGGATCATATGCCCGCCATTCACATTGCGCATGATATGTTCGACACTGGCAAAGGCCAGATCAACATGAGGTGTATAGTGCATTGCCAAAACAATGCCGGTGACCAACTGTAGAACCAGACAAAATGCCAGAATAATGCCCCAGATCCACATCCAGTTCAGGTTTTTTGGTGTGGGGATCATGATGGTGTCATAAATCAGCCCGATAATGGGCAATCTGACATGCATCCATTTCTCGGCATCGGATTTCGGTTTGTAATGGTCGTGGGGAATTCCAGACATTATCTTGCTCCTTAGCCTAGCTTGATAGTGGATTCGTCAAAAAATGAAGTTTCCGGTATTGGAAGGTTCTCCGGTGCCGGACCTTTGCGAATCCTGCCGGCAATATCGTAGTGCGATCCGTGGCATGGGCAAAACCAGCCCTCGTAATCGCCAGAGTTACCGCCAAGTGGTACACAACCAAGATGGGTGCAAACACCCATCATTACCAACCATTCACCGGCTTCATCAAGCGTGCGGTTTGCATCCGATGCATCTGCTTCCGGCTTGGCTGTATTTCGGCTCATTTGGTCAGGCAGATCGGCAAGGGGGGTATTGCGGCCGCGTTCAATGTCTTCGGGGGTGCGGCGCCTGATAAAAACCGGCTTGCCGCGCCATTTGACTGTTAACTGGGTGCCGGGCTCGACGCCGGATACATCAACAAGGATAGATGCCAATGCGCGAACATCCGCGGTGGCATTCATTTGGTTTACAAGCGGCCATACAGCAGCGCCAATTGCAATGACGCCGGTTCCTGCGGTGGCGTGATACAGGAAATCCCTGCGGCTACCTGGGTTGTCTTCTGTGTGGGACACAGTAAAGTCCTCCTGTTGTTTG
>DOHJ01000188.1:3366-7083 GCA_003535335.1 Paracoccaceae bacterium
ATTATCGTCTCAAACACTTGAGATCCAGCTTACAAATGCAATGTGGACATTTAGGCGCAGGTATATCGATATTTTTTGTGTGGGTACTTGATTAATATCAAGAAAATTTGGTTTCTGTTTCGGGTTTTAAGCCGGTTCAGTTTTCAGCATGGCGGAGTGTGTTGAAAATTCTGCAAACCAGTCATCAAGCGCGTCGCGGGTTTTGCGCCATTTACGATCATCGTGGCCTAAATCCAGATAACCCAAGGCACAGCCCACGGCGATGTGGCCAATATCCAGCGGGCCGGCCAGATGGCTCATCCAGCGGGTCGTGATTGCGTCCAGCGCCCGGCTGATTTTATCCCACTGGCCATTTACCCAGTCAGCCGATTGCATATTTTCGGGCCGGTAGCGAGCCTCATAGCTCATTAAAATAGCGGCATCCATAATTCCGTCGGCAGTCGCCTCTAGGGTCAGAATATCCCATATTGCGCGTTCCGGATACAGGTTTGTACCGGCCTTGTTATCCAGATAGCGACAGATTACGCGGCTGTCGTAAATCGCAGGTCCGTCCGGGCGCGACAGGGTGGGAATTTTACCAAGAGGGTTGTGAGCTGTTGGCATCTGGCTTGCATCAAAAGGGGTGCCGGCGGCTTTGATCAGCTCAACCTGATCCAACAGTCCGGTTTCGTGCAAAACCACCATAACTTTTCGAACAAATGGTGAAGTCGGCGAATGGAAAAGTTGCATTTAGAGCCTCCTTATTTTGAACCGGCCGAATGCCGAAATGTCAATTTCAACGCCAGGCCCGTTAGCGCCAATCCTGATCGTGCGGTTAAACCGTGCGGTACTACTGGTCTGGTCCTTTTCACGTCTGATGCTGAAACCTTCCTGCAAATCATCCAGCGCATCCTCGGCACGTTGATCACGTCGTGCGTGTGAAACCCTGCGTGTGATGGCGTAAGTGGCCAGCGCAACGCTGCCGTATTTGATGGCGATACCTGCAATCGGGGCAAGGGGTAGGGGCATTTTCTATCCTCCTTAAATCTGTACCTGTAATGTAGGCGCAGACGGGCTGACTGTCTACTTATTTGCCAACCGGTGCCTGCATCAATGCCGCCAACAGCGCGGTTTCCTGCCCAATGGCGTAGCCATTTACCTGCTTGGCCGCAGACAGGCGAACCTCGTCAGGTTTGTTTTGGCCCAATTTCCAGGCGCCATCCACAGATTGCAAATTAAACCGAAGCGGCACGATCATCCGCATCATTTTGGCCAATGCCTCGGGGGGCATTTTATCATTGCTCCAGACGGGTTTTGGCAACAGGCGTTCTTCAAATTGCGCGGCAAGGCTATCGATGCTGGCGCGCAGCTGATCGTCGGGCAATTTTGTCAGACTGCTACGCAAATGCACGGCAACATAATTCCAGGTCGGCACTTGATTTTCGGTATCGTACCAGTCGGGCGAAATATAACTGTCGGGGCCGGATACGGCGATAATGGCCGGTAACGGCTGATCCAGCGCACGGGCAACCGGGTTAGAACGCAGCAGATGCAGATCGGCGAATTTGCCATCTTTTGACAAAACAAAAGGTACGTGCGCAACCAGCGGGCCGTTTTCACCGTTGACGGAAAGCATGCCAAAACCACGATCGCGGGCAAAGCCAAGATTGGTTTCATCACCGGCTTTGCGAAAATTCGGGTTCGGGTGCATTTGACGTCCTTTTAAGGAAAACAGGTTACGGCATCACCCGCCTGCCATTTCGGGTATTTGTGCATAATATCTTCAAAAATCTGCGAGGCAATGAAATCTTGTAGCCAGTTTGACAGATTTGGCCAAGGCTGCGCGTCAAACCAAGCCTTGTCAACAAATGCGAACTGGCGCACAAATGTGATAATCGCCATGTCGGCAAGGCAAGCGTTGTCACCATAAAGATAAGTCTGATTGGCCAGTTTATCATTCAACATCATAAGAAACCCGGAGGCGGTATCGCGCTCTTTTATGCTGTCGTTATATTTGTAAATATCAAGCGCGGGTTTGAAATGGCTGTCAGATTGCACAATCAGATCATAACCATCGGCGGGCATTTCCAGCCAGCCATCAGGGTCATTTCTGGCCAGCGCCCACTGCATGATATCAAGGCTTTCATCAATAACACCATCCACAACCAGAACCGGCACCGTTGCCTTTGGCGAGGCCTGAATTAATTCCGGTGCCTTGTCACGCAACAGGATTTCACGCAGCTCGACTTTGGTGCCCGAGCTAAGCAGCGCAAGGCGGGCGCGCATGGCATAGGGGCAACGGCGAAAAGAATACAGGATCGGCTGGCTCAAGGCGAATTCTCCTCTGGCGTGGGTTTCGGGGCTAGCCTAAAGGTATCGCAAACGGATATCCAGCCCGATCAAAATCAGGCCCGTGCAGCCGTGCTATAACTGGGCACAATTATATCGCCCCCCTCCATAGCATGACGCGAAATTGGCAACTGGTAAAGCTGGCTCAGGTTTTCTTCGTTCAGGATATCTTTTGAATTCCCGTAAACGCTTTTGGCGAATTTTTTCACCAGCAGCACCTTGTGCGAAACATGCAGGGCTTGCAGCGGGCAATGGGTGGTGAAAATCACGGCTTTACCTTGCCGCGCGACATCGGCCATCGATTGCAGCACCTTATCCTGATTGTGGTAATCCAGCGCCGATGTGGGCTCGTCCAATATCATCACGTCAGGGTTTGAAACCAAGGCACGGGCAATCAGCACCATCTGTTTTTGACCACCGCTAAGATGGGCAAAACTGTCGTCAATCAGCTCCAGCATGCCAACCTTTTGCAGCGCTTCTTCGGTATGCTTAAAATCGGACTTGCCCGGCGCGGCGAACAGCCCGTTTTGGCCGCTGGCCCCCATCACGACGATTTCGCGCACCGAATAATCAAACGGGCTCATGGTTTCTTGGGGAACATAGGAACGGTGGCCGGTAATTTTAATCGTGCCACTGCGCAGCGGCAATAAATCCAGCAGGGTTTTGATCAGGGTGGTTTTGCCAGATCCGTTTGGGCCCAGAACGGCCATGATCTCACCCTTTTTCAGGGAAAAACTGTGGCCCTCGAAAATCGGCTGTCTGGCGCGGGGGTAGCAATAGCTGATGTTTTCAACCTCAATCATTGCTCCAGCCTTTCATTTGGGTGCGATACAGCAGCCAGCCGAATATAGGTGCCCCAAGCAGCGCGGTGAGCACCCCGATCGGAATTTCGCCATAACTGGCGGTTCGGGCGATGGTGTCGACCAAAATCATGTAAATCGCCCCGACCAGCATTGAAACCGGCAACAATCGGCTGTGGTTTGCGCCGGTAATCATGCGGGCAAAATGCGGGATGATCAGGCCAACCCAGCCAACAATGCCGCTCACCGAAACCGTGGCGGAAATAATTACGGCCGAGGATAGTAAAATAACCCAGCGGCTGAAATCTACGTTGATGCCCAGCGATCTGGCCTCTTCTTCGCCCAGCGACAGGATGTTGATCAGATAGCGCATTTTATAAATCAACAGACCCGCTGTCAGCATTGGAACTATAATAAAAATCACATCGCGGAAACTGGATTCATTGTAGGATCCCAGCAACCAGTAAACGATGGTCGGCAGCACATCTTCGGGATCGGCGGTGTATTTTACCAGAGACACCAGCGAGGCAAAAAAGGCCGAGGGAACAATGCCGCGCAGCACCAGGGACAGCACATTTTTACCGGGTCC
>DOHJ01000232.1 GCA_003535335.1 Paracoccaceae bacterium
TTTACTCGCATTCCGGTGCCGTTATCGCCGGACACCGGCTTTGGCCTGAAGGTCGCGGTTTTGCCATAGGCGTGGGCGACATTGTGGATCACGTATTTATATTTTTGCAGCTCGTCGGCCTGATGGGTCAATGATCCGAAAATCAAACCCAGCTCATGCTGACAGGAAGCAACTTCGTGGTGATGCTTGTCCACCTTCATGCCCAGACGTTTCATGGTCGAGAGCATTTCGGAACGGATGTCTTGTGCGTCATCAATCGGGTTCACAGGGAAATAACCACCCTTGATGCCCGGGCGATGACCCATGTTGCCCATTTCGTACTGGGTGTCGGTGTTCCAGGACGCATCATTGGCGTCGATCTCAAATGAAACCTTGTTCATTTCAACGCTGAAACGCACATCATCGAACAGGAAAAATTCGGCTTCGGGGCCGTAATAAGAAATATCGCCAATGCCGGTGGAGACCAGATAGGCCTCGGCTTTTTCGGCGGTGCCGCGTGGATCACGGGTGTAGGCTTCGCCGGTGTCAGGTTCAACCACCGAACAATGCACAGCCAGCGTTTTTTCCGCATAAAACGGGTCAATATAGGCGCTGGTCGGGTCCAGCA
Source organism: Paracoccaceae bacterium (assembly GCA_003535335.1). Lineage (GTDB taxonomy): Bacteria > Pseudomonadota > Alphaproteobacteria > Rhodobacterales > Rhodobacteraceae > Profundibacter. The sequence goes on from DOHJ01000232.1 coordinate 608, forward strand.
TCAGCTTCATATCGGAATTATCAATCGCTTTCCAGCCAGCGATGGAGGAGCCGTCAAACATAAAGCCTTCTTCGAGGAAATCCTCATCCACCAGATCGGCCACCACGGTCACGTGCTGCAACTTGCCGCGCGGATCGGTGAAACGAACGTCGACATATTCAATGTCCTCGTCCTTGATCAGTTTCAACATTGCCTTGTTGTCCATTTTGTTTTCCCTTTATTATGAATCTGAAATTTCTAGCAACTTTGCCTATATCGCCTCTTCGCCGGTTTCGCCGGTGCGGATGCGTATAACTTGCTCAACCGGTGACACGAATATCTTGCCATCGCCGATTTTATCGGTGTTCGCAGCCTCAATAATGGCCTCGACAGCGGCATCGACCATATCGGCGGACAGCACCACTTCTATTTTAACCTTGGGCAAAAAATCTACCACATACTCCGCACCGCGATACAGTTCGGTATGGCCTTTTTGACGACCAAAACCCTTGACCTCGATCACGCTTAGCCCCTGAACGCCAACATCTTGCAGCGCTTCTTTGACTTCGTCCAGTTTAAAGGGTTTGATGATCGCTTCGATCTTTTTCATGTTCCGACTCCTTTGGCAGGTTTCGAAGCTTACAAAACACCATTCAAAAGACGGAAACAATCGGCTATGATAAGTGGGCAAGGGGCGAGGTTTAATTCCTGCAAGTGTGCCTAAAATTTAGGCGATACGTGTGAAATTTAGACGAAAATGAATCGACTGGAGAGCCAATGACAGAACTTCTGACAGCCGCGCAAATGAAAGCCATTGAAACCGCCGCGATTGAGTCGGGCGAAGTCACCGGCCTTGAGCTGATGGAACGCGCCGGTCGCGGTGTGGTTGAGGCGGTGTTTAAGGAGTGGCCAGAACTGGCCAAAACCAGCCACCGCGCGGTGGTGTTGTGCGGGCCGGGCAACAATGGCGGTGATGGGTTTGTGGTGGCGCGGTTGCTGAAACAATGGGGCTGGCGGGTGGAGGTGTTTTTATATGGGGACGCTGAAAAATTGCCGCCGGATGCTAAAGTGAATTATGAGCGCTGGTTGGAAGTGGGCGAGGTTGAGGGATGGAACCCCAAAGATATTAAAAAATTGAACTTTGATCTGATCGTGGATGCAATTTTTGGCGCAGGCCTAAGTCGTGCCCCAGAGCCCGAAATTTTAAAACCATTAAGTGATTTATACACCTCAAGTAAGACATTTGACCGTATGGTTGCTATTGATTGCCCTACGGGGATTTGTATGGATAGCGGGCGCGAGTTATCGCAAAAATGGAGTGCAGTATTTGCATTCCTGACGATAACATTCCACAAGCCAAGAATTGGGCATTATTTAGGGGATGGGCCACAAAACTGCAATGCAATACGCATTGTTGATATTGGGTTACCTGATAAGATTAACCACACCGATAATTATGTTCAGTTAAGTAGCCCAGAGATTAGTATGCTTGGTAAATGGGGGGCTGATCATAAATTTGGATCAGGCCACGCTTTAATCCTGTCTGGTTCATCGGGCTGTGGTGGCGCGGCCCGTCTGGCGGCACGTGGTGCTTTGCGCATCGGGGCAGGGCTGGTGACGGTCGGTTGTCCGCATCAGGCCTTGGTTGAAAATGCCAGCCAGCTGAATGCGATCATGCTGACCGAAGTCGACAGTTCTGATGCTTTAACCCAAGTGTTGGCCGATCGGCGGATCAATGCGCTGTGTCTGGGGCCCGGTTTTGGCATTGAACGGGCCCAAGGTTTGGTGCCGGTGGCCTTGGCAAGCAAGACGCATCTTGTTTTGGATGCGGATGCGCTGACAGCCGTGTCGCGCGCGCCTGATTTGTTTGCCAAACTGCATGAAAACTGTGTTTTAACCCCGCATGCCGGTGAATTTGCCCGCCTGTTTCCTGACATTGCCGAAAAGCTGAACGCGCCAGCCCCCACAGGCCCGGCCTATTCCAAAGTAGATGCCACGCGCGACGCCGCCAAACGCGCCGGATGCGTGGTGTTGTTCAAAGGGGCCGATACGGTGATTGCCGCGCCCGATGGCCGTGCCGCAATCAATTCGGCCCATTACGAGCGCGCCGCCCCGTGGCTGGCCACTGCTGGTTCAGGCGACGTGTTGGCGGGCTTTATTACTGGTCTGCTGGCCCGTGGTTTCGCGCCGATGCAGGCCGCCGAAACCGCCGCCTGGCTGCACGTGGAATGCGCGCGCAGCTT
>DOHJ01000225.1 GCA_003535335.1 Paracoccaceae bacterium
TGACAAGCATAAACGTGCTGCCTTTCAGCAAAAACAAGGGCTAGGGGCATAGCATCAGAACGTAACCCGGCGCTGCTTTTCCAAACAGTCGCCAAAACAATCCAAGATCGTAAAAAACAGGAGAAACCATGACTATTTCTTTATCCGGTATTCGCAACGTGGCTGCTGCCATTGGCGTTTCCACATTGGCACTATTTGCCGCTGAGCCTGCTCTTGCCAAAAAGGCCATCGTTTTGGTCCAGCTTAATGCATATGAAGGCGACGAGGCTTATTTCTCGCTTTATCTGGTGAACCCCGAGGGGCGTTATGAAAAAACTCTTTGGGTGTCAGGCCCAGATGAAGAATGGTACCCGGATTTGCAGCGCTGGTGGCGTTATCTTTCGCGTGCCCCACAGGAACTGGATGCAATCACAGGTGCCAGCACAGCCGGTGGTGACCGTTCAATCATCCATCTGGACCTTGATGAATCTCTCATTGATGCGGGCTATTCCTTGCGTGTTGAAACCTCGGTTGAGGATCAGGACAACCACTTTGAGGATGCACAGGTTGAACTAACCACAGATGGCCAGCGCGCACGTACAGCCGGTATGGGTTACGTGCGTTACATCCGCTATAAATTCTAGACTGGTCCCTTGGCGCGTTCCATCCATCTCTGGCTTGGGCTGCTGTTTGCAATTCCGATTCTGGTAATTGCAATCAGCGGCACCATACTGGCTACCAAACCTGTGATGTTGGCTTACAATGCCCCGTCACAGGATTTGGCTGGCGTCAGTGTGGCCGATGTGTTGCGGATTGCGACCGAGAAAAACCCGCGACTAACGATTGAACGGTTGCGGGTTACGTCGGAAAATGTGGTGTTGGTAAAAGGTAAAAAGGGTAGCAGGCGGATTGAAAAACCGCTTGATATCCGTAGCGGGGCCTTGCTGGACACCTTAAAGAAAAGCCCGTTTTATACATTTGTGCGTGATCTACACCGTCAGTTTCTGGTCGGCAAAACCGGCCGGTTGCTGTCATTGGCAAGTGCAGTTGCAATGCTGGGCCTGTTGATCGCCGGCACCATTTTACTGTTACGCCGGATGGGCGGTTTTCGCGGTTTATTGCAAAAAATTGGTGGTAAAACACCAAACCGGCTGCATTCCGTTTTTGGCCGTGCGCTTATTATTCCGCTGCTGGTTACGGTTGGCAGCGGGGTTTATCTGGGATTGGTGACACAAAAAGCCATTCCTTCGGGCGCAGAGCTGCGGCCCTATTACCCCGAAACCCCGGCTGAAGGCGAACCCGTGCTTGCCCATGAACTTGTCGGTTTGCAAAACCAGCCGATGCAGGGTTTGCGCGAATTGCTTTACCCGATCCCGGGCGACTGGTTTGATGTTTATGCGATGAAAACCGATGCGGGTTTTGTGTTTTTTGATCAGTTCACCGGCAAGCTGCTCTCCCAAACCCCCTATTCCAACTGGCAAATTGCCAAGGAATGGCTCTCTTTTTTACACACCGGCGAAGGCTCTGGCCCCTTGGCGGCGTTTTTGGGGCTGGTAAATGCCTCAGTGCCGGTATTTACCGTTACGGGCATAATTATCTGGTGGCGTCGGCGTGATAAACGGGTTGTCAATAATGTTAGCGCCTCTGCGGCCGAATATGTCTTGCTGGTTGGTTCTGAAAACGGGTCTACCTTTGGCTTTGCCCGGCATTTGCATGAAAAATTAACCAAGGCTGGCAAAGCGGTTCACATGGCGGCGATGGACAAGGTTAAACCCGCCTATCCCAAGGCCGAAGCCATGCTGATACTGGCTGCAACCTATGGAGATGGCGAAGCACCGCAAAATGCGCGGCGTTTTTTAAACAAAGCCAAGACGGCCACCGGCTGGCCCAAGCGCCATGCGGTGCTGGCCTTTGGGGACCGCAGTTTTCCGAAATTTTGTGCCTTTGGCGATGAAATTGAAAAAAACATGCGCACCGATCCGCTGTTGGATACGGGCATTATTGACCGCCAATCGGCCCAATCATTTGCCCGCTGGGGCCGTGAATTGTCCGACGCGACCAAACTTGATTTCACACTGGATTATACCCCGCCAACCCCGAAAACAGCGCGTTTGGTGCTGCTGGGCAAAACCACATACGGTCAAAAACTGGGCATTCCTTCGGTTATCTTGCGCCTAGGAGTGAAATCAGGCCGCCTTACGCAATATCGCGCGGGTGATTTGATCGGAATTTTCCCAAATGACACGGCAGCGGCGCGTATTTATTCGCTGGGTTCTTCCAGCCGCGACGGGTATGTTGAAATCTGTGTGGTTCAAGACCCGGGCGGGCTGTGCTCAACCTTTTTGAATAACCTTGAAACCGGCGGTGAACTGAACGCCTATATTATCCCCAACCCCGATTTTGTGATGCCTTCTGTTCGTAAAAAACCGGTATTGATGATCGGGGCCGGTACAGGCATCGCACCTTTTGCCGGCATGATCCGGCATAATTTGCGCCATCGCCCGATTGATCTGTTTTGGGGCAACCGGCATCCGGAGGCGGATTTTTATTACCAACACGATATCCAAGAATGGCTGGATGACGGACGCCTGACTAATTTTTATCCGGCATTTTCGCGCATAGGAAACCGATCATATGTGCAAGACCAGCTATCCGCCCAAACCAGTCTTTTACAGGAAAGATTGCGCGGGGGCGGCACGATAATGGTCTGTGGCGGTCAAAACATGGCCACCGCAGTCCGCAACCAGATTGATGCTCTCGCCAGCCACCTAGGCACCAGCATAGCCGAGCTTCGACGTCACAAAAGGTATCTGGAGGATGTCTATTGAGGCGGATTTATCAAACAACCAACATGAAAAGAGGAAACATATTATGAAACTTGGTTTAACGACTTTTGCAGCTGCCCTATTGTGCAGCGCCGCGGCCTTTGCCAGCTCTGATAACGTATTTTTAGACAAAGAATGGCTAAAAGAATCAACTGTAGAAGCAGTTGATAAAGCGCTGGCCGACGGGCACGATATCAAACAGAGAAACCACAAAGCCTATGCGCCACTGGCGTTGGCGCTGCGCTATGGTGCCAGCCCCGATGTTATTGTTCATATGGTCAAAAACGGCTCGGATGTGAACCGTGGTTCGCACGGTGGTCGCCCGTCTGTTTTCTGGGCTTCTCGTTACCGGGATGTGGCTATGATCAAGATGCTAATTGAGCTTGGTGCTGATCCAACCTTGCTTGACGATTCCAAGCGCTCGGCACTGGGATACGCCGGTTTTGGCCAAAAAGACCCGGAAGTTTTTAAATTTCTGGTCAATGAATTGGGCATGGATGTGAACGGCGTGGATACATCGGGCCGCACACCAGCGCTGGCTGCTGCCGGTTGGAACCCCAATCTGGAAGTGTTCAAGGCACTGGTTGAAATGGGCAGTGATCCCAAGGCCAAAACAGACGATGGGCATGATGTTTTCTTGCTGTCAGCCGCGCGCAACAAGTCGCTTGATGTTGTAAAGTACATGATGGGAATCAGTGCTGATCCGCATGCCGTTGACGAAGATGGCAATGGCGCGATGATTTTGGCCGCGCAACGCGGGTCTCTGGAAAAAATACAATGGTTGCAAGACCAGGGTTTCAAACTTTCCGATAGCAATAACGCTGGAAGCACACCGTTGATCAGAGCGGCCTATCGAAACAAGGCAGATGTTATTAGGTGGCTGCTGGACCAAGGGCAGGATGTGAGTGCTGCTCAAAGTGGCGGTGAAACCCCGTTGTTGCAGGCAGCAATCCGCAACAATGCTGAAGTTACACAAATGTTGATCGATGCCGGTGCCAATGTCAATCGGGCCAATAAGCGTGGTGATACACCGATAATAATTGCTGGTGGCCGCGATCGCGACGGTACAGTTGAGCTTATTGCCGTTTTGCTAAAAGCAGGTGCTGATGTAAATGCGGCGGCACAAAACGGCACAACGGCTTTGATCGAAGCAGCCCGTGCCGGTAAAAAAGGCGAAGATCTGGCTATGTTGCTTGATGCTGGTGCGAATGTGAATGCCCGCGACAAAGATGGTTATTCTGCTTTGATGTATGCTGCTCTGAGAGCTACGGATGCCAGCGCAATCGATGTGCTGCTGGCCGCTGGTGCCGATCGTGGTTTCAAGGATGTGTTTGATGACACAGCTGCAATAATTGTCAAAGACAATGCAGCATTGGCCGGAACAGATGTTGAAGCTAAACTGGCACCATAACAAAACATCCGGCCCGCAATTTAATGTTGCGGGCCGGAAATTAATATGGATTTGGTCCCTAATATTCAAAGGATCACTGGATTGTAAAATCGGGAACCGACCGCAGTTTCAGACGTACCAAGGATAAGAATTTACCGCTACAGCAGGCATCAAAGGGTGTCTGCTTTGACTAACTAAGAAAACGTCCCCAAAAGGAAAGAGGAAATATAATATGAAACTTGGTATGATCACGCTTGCGGCTGCTTTGTTCTGCTCAACCGCAATATTTGCCGGATCGGACAACCCGCTGCTGGACGAAGACTGGATGGCAGAAACCAATCTTGAAAAAGTTATTGCCGCAATCGCCGATGGTCACAGCATCACCGGACAAAACAGCCATATGGACACTCCGTTATCACTGGCGCTTAGCGAAAAGGCCGGCATTGATGTGGTGCGCCATCTGCTGGATCAGGGGGCCAATGTAAACCGTCCTGCCCATGATTTCCGTCCGGCTATTTTCTGGGGATCTGGTTATGGCGACATCGAAATCATCAAATTGCTGATTGAACGCGGTGCGGATTTGAAAGCCAAAGACAGCTCGGGCCGTTCGGTGCTAACCTATGCAGCCCGTCAGCAAAGTAATCCCGAGGTCATCACGTATCTGCTAAGCCTTGGTTTTGATGTGAACGAGGCTGACGGCGAAGGCCGCACACCTGCTCTGACAGCTGCGGAGCGCAATAAAAACCTTGATGTTTTCAAACTGATTGTGGCGGCGGGCGGCGATCCGAAACTGCGTTCCGACAATGGCCGTGACGTATTTTTACTGTCAGCCTATCGCAACAAGTCGGTTGAAGTCACCGAACACATGATGGGTTTAAGTGATGATCCCCATGCAACTGACGATGACGGCTATGGTGCCATGCTTTTGGCAGCAATGCGTAGCCCGCTTGAAAAACTGATCTGGCTAAAAGACAAAGGTTTCAAGCTGGGTGCGGTGAGCAATTCCGGCGATACCGAGCTGATAAATGCCGCCTATCGCAACGATCCTGAAGTGGTTGAATGGCTGATCGCACAAGGTTCAGACGTAAATGCAGCCAACAAACGGGGCAGAACGCCGCTATTGCATGCGATGATCCGCAACAAACCAGAAGTTGCGCAAATGCTGATTGATGCTGGTGCCAATGTGAATGCAGTCAATAGCAGTGGCGAATCGCCGTTGATCATTGCAGCCAAACGGACCCGCAAAGGCGCTGATGATGTTATCGGTATTTTACTGGCGGCCAAGGCTGATGTTAATCTGGCGGCCAAAAACGGCACGACAGCTCTGATCGAAGCTGCGCGCGCGGCTAAATCTGCGGCACAGCTAACCGCGTTGCTTGATGCCGGGGCCGATGTGAATGCCCGCGACAAAGACGGTTATTCCGCTTTGATGTATGCAGCGTTGAAGGCTACTGAACCTGCGGTAATTGATGTGCTGCTTGCTGCCGGTGCCGACAGAAGCTTCAAGGATGTATTTGACGATACAGCGGCCACGATTGTAAAAGACAACGTGGCATTGGCCGGAACTGATGCCGAGACCAATCTGGCGAAATAACTAAAAGGCCGGCCCGCATTATTATTTTGCGGACCGGAACATTCTATGGAAATAATTTCTACGATCGAAGGCCAAACCATGGGCGGAACCTATCGCCTGCGCTTGGCCAAATCAGATGACAATAAAACAATACACCCGAACATTCAGCAGATTCTGGATCGCGTTGACAGCCAAATGTCAGGCTGGAATCCGCAATCGGATTTAATGCTGTTTAATGTTTTGGCCGTGAACGAATGGGTGGATATTCCTGCGGAAATGGCCGAGGTGGTGGAAATCGGGCTAACGCTTTGCGCTGAAACTCGCGGTGCGCTGAACATTTGTTTGGGCAACAATAGCCGCACCTACGGGCATGGATCACACAGCAAAGCGACGGGTGGGGCAGCCCCTGCTGTTACCAGTGCCGGTTCGGTGCTGGAACTTGATATGCCCAATTTACGCTTGCGCCGCAGTTCAGCTGTGGCCTTGGATTTGAATAGTGTTGCCAAAGGCTATGCCGTTGATCTAGTTAGTAAATATTTAAAAAATCAGGGTATTAACAATTTCCTGATCGAAGTGGCCGGTGACATTTTTGCCTCGGGTAAACGCCCTGACGGCATGCCATGGACGGTGGCGCTGGAATTGCCGCTGCCGGATAAATCCGTGCCACTTCGGTTTATACCCTTGTACAATCAGGCGATCGCCAGTTCGGGGAACTATCGGCGTTTTATAAAATCCGGTGATGAAATTGCCGGACATATAATTGAACCCGAGACCGGAAAGGCAATGACGGAAATTTACGCGTCAGTTTCGGTCATTGCCAAAAGCTCGGCGCAGGCGGACGGGCTGGCAACGGCGCTTTTTGCTATGGGTGAAAAAGCAGGCTATGCGTTTGCCGATAAACATAATATCGCGGCTATTTTCATCAGCCGCACTGCCGACGGCTTCAAGGAAACCGGAACCAGAGCATTATAAGCCGTCTTAGCGAAACAGCAAAACCGGAATTTTGGACGATTGCACCATCGTGGTTGTTATCGAACCCTTGAATAAATTACGGATGCGCGAATGCCCATAAGCGCCCATCGCCAGTAAATCGATGGATTTTTTTTCAATCTTTGCAGCAATCACATCTTCGGCCTGACCCTGGGCAATACATTTTTTTACCGTAAATCCGGCCGCTTCCAACTGCTTTGCTGCGGCCTCAAGTTTACTCTCGACCGCAGGCTTGCCTGTGCCCACCGTCAAAAGATGGCAGGTTAATCCGGCAAATACATTGCTTTGTGCAACATGATCCACTGCTTTGGCTGACGAAGAACCGCCATCAAAGGCAACGATAAAGCTTTCAATCGGTTTAAAGGCCTGCGCCGTAACCAAAACCGGTTTGCGACAGCTGCGCACCACCCGCGCCAGATTGCCATGCAAATGCAGCTTGGCGGCACCGGTTGGAACAC
>DOHJ01000186.1 GCA_003535335.1 Paracoccaceae bacterium
CATTTGTTTCAAGCCGTCCAGATCGGACAGCCCGGTCTCCATTGGTTTGACCAGCAATTTTCCCGCGTCAGCCGCCGAAATTCCGGGAAAAGGCACCGATACAATCAGAAAAGGCACCTGAATATCCGGCTCGCCCTCTTTGGGCAGGTTGATATAGGCCATCGTGCCGGCCAAAAGCGATAGCATGATAAAGGCCAGCACCATGCGGGCCCGCCCAGCAGCCCAATCCACAATTCCGGTCATGGCAAAACCTCGCGGTAAGTGGCATCAACCTTGACGCCTTTGACCACATATTCATGGCCCGCCGTAATCACGTTAATCGTATCTGGCAGCCCCGCCACCCAAACGCCTTTGCGACTGTCTCTGATGATGTTAACCGGCGCGAAATCCACGATGTTGTTTTCGGTGACAAACCGAACGCCCAGTTGGCCGTCATTATCAAGCGTAAGCGATGATTTGGGCAATAAATGCGCCAGCGTTCCCGGAGTTAATATTGCAATTTCAATGGATTGCCCATCACGAATGCCAAGGTTTTTATTTGGAATTTCAATTTCCACCCGAAAGGTGCGCGTGCTTGGATCTGCCGAGCGCGACAGGAATGTGACCTGTCCGGTCACTTCGCGCCCTGTTGCCAAACGGGCACCTGCCGACATGCCGATGCTGAGCTTGTCAATTTGGGTTTCGGGGGCAAAACCGACCAGTTTGATCGGGTCCAGCTGGATAATTGTGGCACAGGGCGCACCCGGTTGCAGTAACGCGCCCAATTCGGCCGTGTCGGTTTCCAGCAAGCCCGCGAACGGGGCGCGGATTGTCAGGTTGTCGATATCTTTTTCAATGCTGACCACCGCTGCATTGGCCGCTTCGATATTTGCGCTGGCCAATTGCTGTGCTGCCTTGGCCGATTGCTGTGCCGCATTGGCGGCCTCGATGCCTGAAAGGGCGCGTTGCAGGGCGGCGGTTGTTGCAGCCAGTCGGGTTTGCGAGGCAAAGCCACCTTCTTTTAGGCGCCGCGCCGCGTTTTCATTGATTTTGGCTTCGGCCAATGTGGCCTCGGCACCGGCCAGCTGGGCTTTGGCCGAGGCGATCCGGGCTTTGGCTTCGGGCAGCATGGCTTTTGCGCCGATTAACTGTGCTTTGGCTTGGGCCAGTGATGCGGGGCGGGTGCCTGGGTCAAGCTGGCACAGCACCTGTTGCGCCATGATTTTTGCGCCTTTGCGCAGCGGTTCCGAAATGACCTTGCCTGATGTTTCGGCCATAACCGAAACCTGACGCGCGGCTTGGGTCCGGCCGCGTAACACCACGGCGCTTTGGGTGGATTTTGCCGAGGAACGCAAGGCAACAACCGAAACGGTTTTTTTATCCGGTTGGGCGGATTCGGCACCGGTTTTGTCCGTCGTATCGGCTTGCCCGGCTGCGGGGTTTTCTGTCGGGCCTGCTGCAAAGCCGGTTAAACGATCCCGCTCAAACACCAGTAAATACAAAAACGCAGAAACCAGTAATGCGATTACGATATGGGTCAGTTTCATTAGTGCCTCGGTCTTTGCGGGTTAACAGTTTGAAAAAACAGGTTATTTTGGGTTTTATCGCCGTTAACCTACTTATAACGCCATTACATGCTGACTAAACTACCCAGTTTAGTTTGTGAGCGCAATATTTTTGTCGTCAGATTTATATAGGTATAGATGTTGGCAATGTTAACAGGCTCTTGGCAAACTTGGTTGCTATGCGCTAAGACAGTGCCAGAATTGAAAGCCGAAACAGGCTGCGCCGCTTAGCGCATGCAATCGGTGTCAGGGGTGAAATGTGAGCGAAACAGACAGTTTTATTGAGGAAGTCAGCGAAGAGGTGCGCCGCGACAAGCTGTTTGCGTTGATGCGCAAATATGGCTGGGTCGGTATTTTGGCAGTTTTCCTGCTGGTTGGCGGGGCGGCATTTAACGAATGGCGCAAGGCTTCCGAGCGCAGTGCGGCTCAGGATTTGGGCGATCATCTGCTTTTTGCGCTAGAGCAGCCCGAAGCTGCGGATCGCAGTCAGGCACTGTCCGAAATCAAAGGCGAAACCTCTGAAACGCGGGCTTTGATTGCGCTGCTGGCGTCTGCAGAGGCGCAATCGAGCGGCGATTTAACGGCTGCGGCTGCGGCCCTGAACGGTTTGATTTCAGATACAGCCGCGCCAAAATCATTTCGTGATCTGGCAACCCTGAAACTGGTTTTACTGCAAGCTGCCGAAATGCCGATTGAGGCGCGTCGCGAAAGCCTGACGTCACTGGCCAGCCCCGGTGCGCCGTTTCGGTTGCTGGCAGAAGAACAGCTTGCCATGCTCGATGTCGAAGAGGGCAACAAGGACGCGGCTATTTCCCGCCTGAAAGACATTATCGGCGATGTCGAAGTCACTGCGGGCTTGCGTAATCGTGCGTCCCAGTTGATTGTGGTGTTGGGCGGAAAAATTGAAGCTTCGTAAATTCGGGGCAGATTTGTTAGGTTGAGGGCGGCCAAGATGATAAATGAACGCAATATCCAGTGCATTAAAGGCACTAAAGTGTTTAAAACAACCGGTATAATTGTTGCAATCGCCGCGGTTGGCCTGCTTGCCAGCTGTAGCCGAAAAGATTTGCCATTGCAGGGCAAGCGGCTTGATTTGCGCACACCGCTAACTGCGGATGCAGCGGACGGCGGCCAAACCGGTGCCGGTGATCGGGTGAACCGCGCGGTGCCGATTAAACTTGCGCCAACTGTGAACCATAGTAAATGGACCCACAGGAACGGCACGGCTGAACACCGCATTATCCACCCCGCATTGTCGCGCAACCTGACCCGTATCTGGAGCGCCTCTATTGGTAAAGGTGATAGTCGCAAACACCGCATCACGGCAGATCCGGTGGTTTTGGATGGCCGGATTTTTACGCTGGATTCAAAGGCCGGCGTTATGGCGCACTCGACAAATGGCAACGCAATCTGGTCGCATGACATCACGCCAGCCTCGGATCGCACGGGCGAGGCTTCGGGCGGCGGAATTGCGGTTGAAGGCAATACTGTTTTTGTCACCACCGGATTTGGTGCGCTGGTTGCGTTAAACGCGGCAACCGGTGCTGAACTCTGGGTGCAAAAACTGGAAAGTGCCGCCACCGGTGCGCCAACTGTGCGCGACGGGCTGGTTTACGTGACCTCGCGCGATAGCCGCGCTTGGGCGATTGACGCGAAAAACGGACGCATTAAATGGCAACTTCCCGGCGCGCCGACACCATCGGTTATGGTTGGCGGAACGGCCCCCGCAGTGTCTGAAAAATTTGTGGTCTTTCCGTTTGGCTCTGGTGAAATGATAGCGGCGTTTCGCAAAGGCGGCGTGCGCACCTGGGCCTCGATCATTTCTGGCAAACGCCGTGGTCGCGGCTATGCAACCATCACCGATATCACAGCCGATCCGGTCATTTACAAGGGCGTGGTTTATGCCGGCAGCCAATCGGGGCGTGTTGTTGCGGTTGATCTAAACAACGGCGAGCGGATCTGGACCGCAAAAGAGGGCGCTTACAGCCCGGTCTGGCCCGCAGGTAATTCGGTGTTTCTGATTTCGGACGAGGCAAATCTGGTGCGTCTGGATGCCGCCACGGGCGAACATATCTGGAATATCCAGCTGCCTTATTACGTTAAGGCAAAACCACGCCGCCACAAAGAAATTTTCGCCCATCATGGTCCGGTTATGGCCGGTGGCCGTTTACTGGTGGCCAGTGGTGACGGGCAAATCCGGTCTTATAATCCGGTTGACGGCGCGCTGATATCCTCGGTTGAAATTCCCGGTGGGGCCACCACAAATCCGGTTATTGTGAATAATGTGCTGTATGTTGTTTCCACAAAGGGCCAACTTCACGCTTTCCGTTAGGCGCAGTTTGCTGTATCGGGGCTGCTTCACCGGTCTTTGGAGCGAAAGATGAGCTTTACACTTGCCATAGTGGGGCGCCCGAATGTGGGCAAATCCACCCTGTTCAACCGTCTGGTTGGTAAACGTCTGGCGCTGGTCGATGATCAGCCCGGCGTAACGCGTGATTTGCGCGAAGGTGCGGCGCGTCTTGCCGACTTGCGATTTACGGTGATTGACACGGCCGGATTGGAAGAAGCCACGGATGAAAGCCTGCAAGGGCGCATGCGCCGATTGACCGAGCGCGCGGTTGATATGGCCGATATCTGCCTGTTTATGATTGACGCGCGCACCGGCATTAACCCGACCGATGAATTTTTTGCCAACCTGTTGAGAAAGCGGGCGAAAAACGTGATTCTGGTTGCGAATAAATCCGAAGGCCGCGCCGCTGATGCGGGTGTTCTCGAGGCCTATTCACTGGGCTTGGGCGAACCTTTGCGCCTGTCTGCCGAGCATGGCGAGGGCATGAGCGAGCTGCTCTCTATTTTGATGCCAATCGCAGATGAATTAGCCGAAAAAGCGGTGCAGGATGCGCCTGAAACTGATGTAGATGTCGAAGAAGATGATGATGGCCCGCGTGTGCCGACCAAAACAAAACCGCTGCAAATTGCGGTTGTGGGCCGGCCCAATGCGGGTAAATCAACGCTGGTAAACCAGTTGCTGGGCGAGGAGCGTTTGCTGACTGGCCCCGAGGCGGGAATCACCCGCGACGCGATTTCGGTGATGATGGAATGGGACGGGGTGCCGATCCGGATGTTTGACACAGCCGGCATGCGCAAAAAGGCGCGTGTTCAGGAAAATCTTGAGAAATTATCGGTGTCTGACGGTCTGCGCGCGGTGAAATTTGCCGAAGTTGTGATCGTGTTGATCGACGCGGAAATCCCGTTCGAGCAACAAGATTTGCGCATCGCCGATCTGGCCGAACGCGAGGGCCGCGCGGTGGTTTTGGCGGTGAATAAATGGGACAGCGAGCGCCACAAGCAACAAAAACTGAAAGATTTGCGTGAAAGTTTTACCCGCCTTCTGCCGCAATTGCGCGGCACACCTTTGGTGACGATTTCGGCTCTGACCGGCAAAGGCATGCCGCGGTTGCAAGAGGCGGTGATGAAAGCCCACGAGGTCTGGAACCGGCGCGTGGCAACGGCCGAATTGAACCGATGGCTGCTGGATATGGTCGAGGCCCATCCGCCACCCGCACCGGCTGGTCGGCGGATCAAATTGCGCTACATGACACAGGCCAAAACCCGCCCGCCGGGCTTTGTGGTGATGTGCTCATTGCCGGATAAGTTACCGGCCAGCTATTCGCGTTATCTGGTGAATGGTTTGCGTGACAGTTTTGATATGCCCGGCACGCCAATCCGGCTCTGGATGCGGTCGCAAGCGGATAAAAATCCGTATAAAGACAAGAAAAAATCAACGCCCAGCCGGTTGCGAAAACATCTGGACAAGCC
>DOHJ01000063.1:0-4830 GCA_003535335.1 Paracoccaceae bacterium
GGATATATAGGAAAAATAATTTGGAATGATCGACTCGAGACAGGCCATGCCGAAAAACAACAGCAGATAGGGTTTTGAAAATACCAGCTTTTTGCGCCGGGCTAGACTGATCGCGCCCATAACCACAATGCCGACCACCATCTGCCAAACCGCAATGCCGAAAGGGTGATAGCCACTGGACAAGGCAATCTTGGTAATCGGAAACACCACACCCCACGCAGCCCCCATCAGGATTAGCGCCAGATAGTACAGTCTATTTTGCGTCATATAGTTGGGCCAGATTGCTGCAAGCGCCCGCCAACCCGCACCATCTGCACTTCTTTTGCCTTGCCGGTTTTATCATCGGTTTCAACAAACAACCCCGACAATGTGACATCGCCCATTGCAGGTACAAACCGCCCTTTTCCCATACCGGTAATAAAACGCCGAAGCGGCTCTTCTTTATCCATACCAATCACCGAATTATAATCACCACACATACCGGCATCGGCCTGAAACGCGGTGCCTTTTGGCAAAATCTGTGCATCCGCCGTGGGAATATGCGTATGGGTGCCAACCACCACCGAGGCGCGCCCGTCACACCAATGGCCCATGCCCGTTTTTTCGGATGTGGCCTCGCAATGCACATCCAGCAAAATCGCCTGCGCCATGCCACCCAATGGATGCTTTCGCAAAATCTCGTCAACGGCCGAAAACGGGTCATCAAAGGGACGTTTCATAAACACCTGTCCCAGAACCTGTGCAACCAGTATTTTGCGCCCGCGCTGATCGGAAAACAGCCGCGCACCTTTGCCCGGCGCGTTCTTGGCAAAATTCAGCGGCCGGATAATACGCGGCTCGGAATCAATGAATTGCATCATATCTCGCTGGTCAAACGCGTGATCACCAAGCGTGATACAATCGGCACCGGCCTCAAGGATCGCCTTGGCATGTCCCGCCGAAAGCCCCATCCCGCCCGTGGCATTTTCACCATTGACAACAACAAAATCCAGCCGCCACTTTTTGCGCAAACCGTGCAATCGCTCGGTTATTGCATTGCGACCGGCACGGCCAACAACATCACCTAAAAACAGTATTCTCATACCCCCTGACTATTGCCAGCAAAGCACAAGAGCAATCCCCATTTATTATTGTTCCATAAATATCCGCGCCGCAGGCAAGAAAACTTTTATGCGCTACCGCGCGGGGGATATTTATGGAACAATAATGAAATCCAGAGGCGATATTTCACCGCAAGAGCGCGATTTCGTCAATGCAGAACTGGCCGCCAAGGTCGACATCCCCGGTTTAGCCGCGCAGGTGCCAAATGCATGGAGGCGCAGGTTTATGCCATGTCAATCATGGGGATCGATCTGGATAACCGCAATGAAGCGCAATATTTGCATGATCTAGCGACCGAATTGGGCATTGATGAACGCGGTGTGAACCATATTCATGCGCAGCTGGGTGTTCCATCGATCTACGGCTGAATCAAATTGCTTTCCCCCTGCCGCATTGTCCGGCGGGGGAAATTTGAAAAAACGGTTTATACCGAACAGTTTTTATCATAAACCGGATTTGAACAGAACCGGGGGCTAGTCATGTCAGAAACAATCATTGCCAAATGCGAACGCTCGGGCCTGCGCATGACCGAACAGCGCCGCGTCATTGCCAAAGTGCTGCAAAATGCCAATGATCACCCCGACGTTGAAGAATTATATGCCCGTGCCGCCGCAATTGACCCGAATATTTCAATTGCCACTGTGTACCGGACCGTAAAACTATTTGAAGAATCAGGTATTTTGGACAAGCTGGAATTTGGCGACGGGCGCGCGCGCTATGAAGCCGCCGATCGCGAGCATCACGACCATTTAATCGATATGAATTCAGGCAAAGTCATTGAATTTTGTGATCCTGAAATCGAAGCATTGCAGGAAAGAATTGCCAACAAACTGGGCTACACCCTAAAGGGGCACCGGTTAGAGCTTTATGGTGTTCCAATCCGAAAGGATGACTAAAATAACAGTTAATTAAATAAGTTGTGTTAGCGCTATCACTATCTGTTTACTTCCCTAATTATGCTGCTATAGCGGTGGCGAATTTAACATCCATCACAAGGATCCTGTTATGAGCATTATCATCGATATCTTCGCCCGCGAGATACTGGATAGCCGGGGCAACCCGACTGTTGAAGTTGACGTATTATTAGAAGACGGCACCATGGGGCGTGCTGCCGTGCCTTCGGGGGCCTCAACCGGTGCCTATGAAGCCGTCGAAATGCGTGACGGTGATAAATCTCGCTATGGTGGCAAGGGCGTGCTGAATGCGGTCGCCGCCGTAAACGGTGAAATCGCCGAAGAGCTGGTTGGTATGGATAGCAACGAGCAAGAGGCCATCGATGCGGCCATGTGCGAACTGGATGGCACCGACAACAAATCCCGCCTTGGGGCCAATGCTATTTTGGGCGTTTCGCTGGCGGTGGCCAAGGCGGCTGCCGATGACGCGGCCCAGCCCCTATATCGTTACGTTGGCGGCACCTCTGCCCGGGTTTTACCGGTGCCGATGATGAATATTATCAATGGTGGCGAACATGCCGATAACCCGATTGATATTCAGGAATTCATGATCATGCCTGTGGCGGCAAAAGATATTCGCGATGCCATCCGCATGGGGTCCGAAGTGTTCCACACCCTGAAAGGTGAATTAACCGCAGCTGGCCTATCTACCGGAATTGGCGATGAAGGCGGCTTTGCTCCCAACCTTAGCTCGACCCGTGATGCGCTTGATTTCATTCAAAATTCCATCATAAAAGCAGGCTATAAACCTGGCGAGGATATCTATCTGGCATTGGATTGCGCCGCCACTGAATACTATGTGGACGGCAAATATGAAATGAAGGGCGAAGGAAAATCCCTGACCTCGGCCGAAAATGTTGCCTACCTGAAGGCGCTGGTGGATGATTATCCGATCATCAGCATCGAAGACGGTATGGGTGAAGATGACTGGGATGGCTGGATCGCCCTGACTGCCGCACTTGGTGACAAAATTCAGCTTGTTGGCGATGATTTGTTTGTGACAAATCCCGAACGTCTGGCCACTGGAATTGACAAAAAAGCGGCCAACTCATTGCTGGTAAAAGTAAATCAAATCGGCACCTTGAGCGAAACTCTTAAAGCGGTGGATATGGCGCATCGCGCTGGCATGACCTGCGTTATGTCGCATCGCTCTGGCGAAACCGAAGACGCAACTATCGCCGATCTGGCAGTTGCCACAAATTGCGGCCAGATCAAAACCGGATCATTGGCCCGCTCGGATCGTTTGGCCAAATATAACCAGTTGATCCGGATCGAGGAAATGCTGGGCGAAAGCGCTGAATTTGCCGGCCGTTCTGTTTTGAAATAAATATGGACAGGCAGAATTTATCCGAATTCTGCCTGACCGCAAATCGGAAGTAAGGTTGTGTTAAAAAACATCGCGCTTTTCATGATTTTGCGCGCCGAAAAACGGCTCGGAGTTGCGCTGGATTACGTGCGCCAAATAGCAAAAACCGATGTTGGCCTTTTGACCCGCTACAACCGTTTATTTGGCACAATTGATCCCCGAAAACACCTGCCGGCAGATGCTTACCACGCCGCACGCATTCGCGCTGCACTGGCGTCCGATTGCGGCAGTTGTGTGCAAGCAGAAATTAATCTGGCGAAAAAATCAAAACTCGATCCGGCGCTGATCGATGCACTCTTGTCGGGCAGCCCTCTGAAGCAGCCATTGGCAAGTGTCGTGCAATTGACTGACGCGGTTGTGGCAAACCGGCAAGACGCCAGCGAAGCCCGCGCCGAGATTATAAAGGCATGGGGAGATACGGGGCTAATCGAGCTGTCATTTGCGATGAACGGGGCGGCGATGTTGCCCGGGATAAAACGGGCAATGGGGTATGCCACGGCATGTGACCTGACTAAATTACAAAATCCGGGCCGAAAATAAATTCGGCGTTTTGTTGGTTGAACCTGCTAAAAATTTAGGCCATTGTGATAATAATTCATTTTATTTTTTCGAGGTATTAAATGCGCATTCCTTTATTTGCAGTCCTTTTAACCTTATCGGCCTGTAGCCAACCCGGCTCAGAAGCCAGTCGTAGTACTACCGATTTAAACATCCCAACGTCATCTTGCGAGGCTGCAAAAAATTCGGTTTGTGCTTTTTTTAATGCACCTTTGATTTTGCTAACCAACCCTATCAAGTTGTTTTTGCGAAAAGAAGTGTTTTATCCAACAGCAAAGGATCTGAAATTTGTCGATTCCACGCATCAGGAGTGGATTGCCCCCAAAGGTACCCTGACCGATGGTGCTTCGATTCCACGGATGTTTATCCCGATAATTGGCGCACCCACCAGCCGGGAATTTATCAATGCTGCGGCCATTCACGATGCTTATTGCGGTGCAGGAAATAACAAACTGCCCCAATACCACGCTGATACTTGGCAAAATGTGCATCGGATGTTTTATGATGCTTTGCGTGTGGGCGGCACCTCTGCGAAAAAAGCTAAAGTCATGTATGCCGCCGTTTATTTAGGCGGTCCGCGCTGGAATGGGAAAACAACTACCCAAGTTACAAAAAGCCGCAATGCGCCGGCAAATTTTCAGATGAGCACGAAATCCAGTCTATATCCACAACGCTCTCGCAATGGAAAATCCTTGACCAGTCAAGGGGTTTCAATAAGTCAGCTACGTAATGAGCTGCAAAACACCATCGATTTTATTCAAACTGAAAATCCATCCATTGCAGAGCTGGAGTATCATTTGATCAAACGGGAGGCTGTTCTTGTTCGGCAGGTAGAGCTTGATGATGAGGATG
>DOHJ01000063.1:5154-11160 GCA_003535335.1 Paracoccaceae bacterium
GATGATGAGGATGTTAACCACGGTGACGAAGATTACTAAAAGAAATGTGCAGGTTATTATGCTGATATAATAAACAACCATGCAAACCGGCGACGGGATCATCCAGCCTCAAACCAGACCATCGGGGCAGCTCAACGTGCCGCCGCCTACAGGTGCGGCCACCCCTGTCGTCATTGGGGCCGATGTCGCCAGACCACGCAATACCCGCACAGCCAGATAAGCAAAAGCTTGCGCTTCCAACATATCCCCGTCCAAATCCACCTCTTCGACCGGCAGCACCGGACACTCCAGCAACACGGACAACATTTGCATCATCACGGCGTTGTGTCGACCGCCGCCAGATACCAGAATACTGCTTGGTGCGGTTGGGAAATACTGCATGCCGCTGGCAACAGATGCGGCAGAAATCGCGGTTAAAGTTGCCGCTGCATCCGCATTTTCCAGCCCGGACACCAATTCCGCAAGATCTCCAAATTCGTTTCGATCCAAAGACTTGGGCGGTATTTTGTGGAAATACTTGCGCTCTAAAAAAGCCTCGACCATGGTCTCGTCCACCGACCCAGCCTTGGCCAGATCGCCGTCTTTATCAAACGCCTGCCCCAACCGGATTTTAACCAAGTCATTTATCGGCGCATTGGCAGGCCCTGTGTCAAATGCCAGCAAAGCCCCCGTATCTTCCGGCTTATCCTTGCCTGGATCAACCCAAGTCACATTGCCAACCCCGCCAAGATTTAAAAAAACAACAGGCTCTGTCGCCCCGATCCATTTGGCACAGGCAAAATGGAAAAACGGGGCCAAGGGCGCACCCTGCCCGCCCATTTCAACGTCAGATGATCGAAAATCCCAGACCACAGGCGTTTCCAGAACTTGCGCCAACAAGCTGCCGTCACCCACCTGATGCGTACCCCGACCGGCCGGATCATGGCTCAGGGTTTGACCGTGAAAACCGATCAGATCAGGCCCTTTAAACGTACTTAACAACTCGGCATGGGACGTTTCGACAATCTCGGCCGCCGCCGCAACACCCTCGTCGCCGGGCCATTTGCCAAACGCGGCCGCAATCACAGCCTTTTCCGTGTCGCTATAGGCCCGATAGCCGCTTTCGCCAAAAGCAAAAATTTCGACCCCATCAGTTTGCAACATTGCCCCGTCCACCCCGTCAAGCGAGGTTCCCGACATAGCACCAAGCGCCCACACGGGGCCAGATTTCAACATGCTCTTTCCCTTCTCAGCTAAGCTGGATATATCAGGACACAAATCAGAAGAGAATGGAAAACTGTATCATGACCTACCACGCAAAATCGGATTTTATGCGCATCATGCTCGAACGCGGCTTTGTGGCTGATTGCACGGATTATCAGGCGCTGGATCAGGCCTTGGTTGACGGCGTGGTGCCCGCCTATATCGGCTTTGATGCAACGGCAAAATCGCTACATGTGGGCAATATGATCCAGATCATGATGTTGCGCTGGCTGCAAAAAACCGGCCATAAACCAATTGTCTTGATGGGCGGCGGCACAACCAAAGTGGGTGATCCATCCTTTCGCGCCGATGAACGTCCGCTGCTGGATGATGCGGCAATCAACGCAAATATTGCCGGGATAAAGGCGGTTTTTTCCAGCTTTGTCAGCTTTGGCGACGGGCCGACCGATGCGGTTATGGTTAATAATGCCGAGTGGCTGGATGATTTGAATTACCTTGGATTTCTGCGCGACATTGGCCGGCACTTTTCGGTCAATCGGATGTTGGCTTTTGAATCGGTTAAATCCCGCCTTGATCGTGAACAGTCGCTTTCATTTCTTGAGTTTAACTACATGATCCTTCAAGCCTATGATTTCCTTGAACTTAACCGTCGTTACGGCTGTTTGTTACAAATGGGTGGCTCGGACCAATGGGGCAATATTGTTAACGGTATTGACCTGACCCGCCGCGTGCTGGACAATCAGATTTTCGGCCTGACCACACCGCTGCTGGAAACATCTGACGGCAAGAAAATGGGCAAGTCACAGGATGGCGCCGTCTGGCTAAATGCCGATATGCGCTCGCCTTACGAATTCTGGCAATTCTGGCGCAATACCACCGATGCGGATGTTGGCAGGTTCCTGAAACTCTACACAGAATTACCGGTTGATGAATGTGAGCGGCTCGGCGCACTTGAAGGATCGGAAATCAACGCGGCCAAAATCCGGCTGGCCAATGAGGTCACAACACTGGCCCATAGCGCCGACGCAGCCAAAGCCGCCGAAGCCACCGCGCGTGAAGTGTTTGAAAAAGGCGGCGTTGGAGATGATCTGCCGACCCTGACCCTGAGCAAAGATGATATCGGCGAGGGAATTTCCATCGTGCAACTGTTTGTACGCAGTGGTCTGGCAAAGTCCGGCAAAGACGCCAAACGCTTATTTAAGGAAAACGGTGCAAAGCTAAATGATCAGCCGCTCACGGACACTGGCCAAATGATCACAGAGGCAGATATTTCAAGCCCGCTAAAACTGTCTGCCGGCAAAAAACGCCACGCGCTGGTGACCATGGCCTAACAGCTTCTTCTTGCTCAAAATACCTCCGCCGGAGGCTCCAAGGTTGATGCCAAAACGGGTGCAAAAAACTGGCCAGCAACATTTTCCAGTTTACTGGATCATCCAGATCCCGTTGGGGAAAAATGCGTGAAAGGCAAAGGCGAACATCACATCATGGGGCACATCGCGCCCGACTGCATCGCGCACCCTGATGCTGCCCACATCCTTGCCCTTGCCAATTTGTCCAGTATCCAATGCGGACGCCTGACCGCTGGCCCAACTGATCACCAATCCGACCTCTTTTACCACAGTTTCTTTATTTAATCGTGCCATCGGCCACGCCCGTTTACCAACCCGAACGACCCTCATTAACGGAGCGATTCCATGGGGCGGCAGCTCGCCATTATATAAAAATGGCCGCGCCGAACTATCATAGCTAACATATGGATTTCGGCCATACGCCCGGGGGAAATCCGGTTGATCCATCACCAAGCCTTGCGGGTTGCGCGCCTTGAATTGCTGCCAGCTTTCCATCCAGCTGGGCAATTGTTTCAACACATCGCCCTGATGCCGCCCGACAATGCCGGTTCCGATTGCCTGTTGCCACCAGCTTTCGGTTTCACGGTCAAACATCACCATATCCGAATTTCGCAACTTGCCTGAGACCCCGAATGTGCGCAATTTCCCCCGCACCCGACGGTCAAAAACCAGCCCCGAATTGCACAGCGGACAAAACGTCACGGCAACAGGTATCCCGCCGACCTTATCATTCACAATCTCGTGCCATGTCAGATAGCGGATCGGGTAGGCCCGCGGGGGTTGGCCCTTTATTTCAAGGGTGATTACAGGTTCGCGGGGTGAAATACGGGTTTCGCTGGACGCATTGTGAAATTTTGGATTGTTCAGCGCCGGAATGCCGTCTTTGGGCGGCCCACCCGACATGATTTCAGACCAGTCCGCGACACTGCTGCGGGAAAAATCGGTGCTTGGCCATTCAGATTTCCAGCGTTGCGGATTGGCATTTGCGCTTGTGACAAAGACCGTAATCAAAGCAGTAAGCAGTGGAAAAATTCGTAAATGGCGTCGCATGATCTGATCCTTTTGTGGCATTCTCACAATGATGCCAGAGGATCTCAGCCGTGCATAGCCCCGCTCACGCGAGTTTGATAAGGCGTGCGTTGCCCGCACGCCTTGATCTTATTCGTTGGTTACAGTTACCCGTTGCATGTAATCAGGATCAATCACAGCCCCGTTTGCAGCCTTGTCGCCCAGTTTGATGTTATAAAGCGTTTCCAGACCATCGGTCACACGTCCAACCACAGTGTATTTTCCATTCAGGCTTTTGGCCGGTCCAAACATGATGAAAAACTGGCTGTTTGCTGAATCCGGATGGGCAGAACGCGCCATTCCAACTGTTCCCAGTTTAAAGGGGATGTTGGAAAATTCGGCTTTCAAATCAGGCTTGTCCGATCCCCCCATACCGGCACGGCTGGTGTCAGCACCGCGTTTGCCATACTGGACATCACCGGTTTGGGCCATAAATTCATCGATCACCCGATGAAATACAACCCCGTCATAAGCACCGGATTTTGCCAGCTCGATAATGCGTTTCACATGTTCAGGCGCAACATTGGGCAAAAGATCAATCACAATTGTCCCGCTATGCTCCCCGGCCACCTCGATCACCAGATTTGGCCCCGGCGTGTCATCCTGAAGCGCATTTGATTTGGTGCCGTACATGAAAAACGCGCCCCAGATTGCCGCGCCCAACAAGACCAGAGCCGTGCCGACTAAACCGAATTTAGGCATCTGCGGCAACTTTCATGGAAATCATCCGGTCCGGCTCCACTGGTGGCTCGCCCCGGGCAATGTTATCGACATGATCCATACCCTCAGTGACCATGCCATAAACCGTGTATTGGCCGTTTAGGAAATCATTATCGCTAAAATTGATGAAAAACTGGCTATTGGCGGAATCAGGGCTTTGCGAACGCGCCGCGCCAATGCTGCCACGGGCATGGGGGATTTTGGAAAATTCGGCAGGGACGTTAGGTTTGTCCGAACCACCAGTGCCCGCAGCGCGCAGGTTAAAGTTATCTTCCATATCGCCATTGGCCACATCACCGGTTTGGGCCATAAAGCCGTCGATCACCCGGTGAAAGCAGACATTGTCATATTCGCCGGCCCGTACCAGCTCCTTCATGCGTTCAACATGTTTTGGCGCAACATCGGGCAGTAGCTCGATTGTTACCGTGCCGTCTTTTAGTTCCATCAGAATTGTGTTTTCGGGGTCTTTAATATCGGCCATTTTGGGCGCTCCTGTTTATATTCGCATTTGGCCTGAACTTATGCGTTGTTGAACGAATATTAAAGGGCAAATAATATGCACCAATCTGGCAGCTAATGGTGAAGGAACCCAACCTGTTTTTAATGAAACAAATAAGTCACAGCCTCCAAACAATGGCCCCTCTGAAACGCCTGCTATGGCTTTCCAAATCACCGTGGTTTATAAAAGCACCAATCAAGCCACAAAAAGATGGCACAAGAGGCAGAAATACATGAGTAATTCCCGTAAACGTCCAGCATTTGGTGCTGTGATTTATTTTGGTCTGGTTTTTTGCCTCGGCCTTTATTTTTCCTTTGCGGCGATTCAAGGTGATTATGGTTTATTCCAACGGGTGCAAATCGATGCCGAAGCGCAGAGTTTGCGTGCTGAGCTGGCCGATCTTGAGGGTCAGGTTGCGTGGTTAAAGAATAAAACCCACCGTATCTCGGATGAATATCTTGATCTTGATCTGCTGGATGAGCAGGCCCGCAGTATACTTGGCATGATCCGTGCTGACGAAATTGTTATTCGTTAAAGCATCCGGATTGGCGGTTAAATCACGTTGCTTTGTCTTTTGTCGTGCCAACATCTGCGTTTTTTCGCCTAATGCCCAAAGATAAAGGCGTTGTGCTCATATAATTTTCGGCTCGCGAAAGTCTCTTTTTGCACTCTGCCTTTTGTTGCCGTATAATATAGTTCAATGCTAAACTACTTTTATAGATACTTACCCTAACCCGAGGGCTCCCAATCATGGCGGCAAAAAAAACCACAAAGAAATCAAATAGTTCCAAAGAGGAACTGCTTTCATATTATCGCGAGATGCTTTTAATTCGTCGATTCGAAGAAAAAGCGGGCCAGCTATACGGAATGGGGTTAATCGGCGGATTTTGTCATTTGTACATTGGACAAGAGGCAATCATCGTTGGCCTTGAATCTGTGACCAAGGAAGGCGACAAGCGCGTCACATCCTACCGCGACCACGGCCATATGCTGGCCTGTGGCATGGATCCTAAAGGTGTGATGGCAGAACTAACCGGGCGCATCGGAGGCTATTCCAAAGGCAAGGGTGGTTCGATGCATATGTTCTCGAAAGAAGCACATTTTTATGGTGGTCATGGCATGGTTGGTGCCCAGGTCCCTATCGGGGCGGGTTTGGCATTGATAGAT
>DOHJ01000065.1 GCA_003535335.1 Paracoccaceae bacterium
AGCTCGACCCCAAGCCCGTCACATTCCGGGCAAGCGCCAAATGGTGCGTTGAACGAAAACAGGCGCGGCTCGATTTCCGGAATGGTAAAACCAGACACGGGACAGGCAAATTTTTCGCTAAAAACGTGGCGCTCAGGCTCCGAATCTTTGGGCAGAGTTTCCAAAATAGCAATGCCATCAGCCAAATCAAGGGCCGTGCGCAAGCTGTCGGCCAGACGGGTTTGCATACCTTCGCGCAGCACCAGACGGTCAACCACCACATCAATATCATGGCGGAATTTTTTATCCAGTTTGGGTGGCTCATCCAGTTCATAAAATTCTCCGTCAACCTTGATGCGTTGAAATCCGGATTTACGTAACTCCATGAATTCTTTGCGGTATTCGCCTTTTCGATCGCGCACAATCGGGGCCAGAAGATAGGCGCGAAGCCCTTGTTCCATGGCCATAATCCGGTCAACCATATCCTGCACCTGTTGGGCCTGGATCGGTTTTCCGGTTGCCGGGCTGTATGGCGTGCCGACGCGGGCAAACAACAGGCGCAGATAATCGTAAATCTCGGTTACGGTACCAACTGTTGAGCGCGGGTTTTTCGAGGTGGTTTTTTGCTCGATGGAAATGGCGGGGGAAAGACCGGAAATGTGATCCACATCCGGTTTTTCCATCATGTCCAGAAACTGGCGCGCATAGGCAGAAAGCGATTCCACATAACGGCGCTGGCCTTCGGCATAAATCGTATCAAAGGCCAATGACGATTTTCCCGAGCCTGACAGGCCGGTAATCACCACCAGTTGATTGCGTGGAATATCCACGTCGATATTTTTTAAATTATGCTCGCGCGCGCCACGAACTTCGATGTTTTTTTGCTCGGCCATGATCCCACCTGTTCACCTGTTCTTAATCGTTAATGCAATCCGTGCCAAAGGCCAATAAGAAAATGAGAACATTTAGGGAACTATCCTGTAGCATGCAATCTTGAATTAACCCTTGATATATTCCATGGAGTGAATGTATATGAGGGAAACCGGTTTTCCGGCCTTATTTCATTATGACAGGATAAATTATGTTTGGACTTTTTGGCGGCAGTGCGGATTCAATTTCAGGCGTGGATGCGGTTTCGCAAGCAAAAAACGGCAAGCTGATTTTGCTGGATGTGCGCGATGTGATGGAAGTCAACCAAACCGGCAAAGCCAAAGGTGCGTTGCATATTCCGATGATGCTGCTGCGAACGCAGGCCGACCCATCCAGCCCTGAATGTAATGAAAAACTAAACGTCGCAACCCCGATTGCGGTTTATTGCGCCACCGGTGCACGGTCAGGTATGGCGATTCGCAACCTTAAGAAAATGGGCTACCAAACCGTTTATAACTTGGGTAGCCTTGGAAATTGGGCCAATGCGGGCGGAAAAACTGAACGCTAATCGCCCTTACATATGCACAACGCGACCGTATGCATCCAGCACGGATTCATGCATCATTTCTGACAAGGTCGGATGCGGGAAGACCGTGTTTATCAGGTCTTCTTCGGTGGTTTCCAGCTGGCGGCCAATGACATAGCCCTGAATAAGCTCGGTCACTTCGGCACCAATCATATGCGCACCCAGCAATTCGCCGGTTTTGGCGTCAAATATGGTTTTGACCAGCCCTTCAGGCTCACCCAGCGCAATCGCCTTGCCGTTGCCCATAAACGGAAAACGGCCGACTTTAATCTCGTAGCCCAGCTCTTTTGCCTTGGCTTCGGTATAGCCAACGCTGGCCACTTGCGGTGTGCAATAGGTACAACCGGCAATGCTTTGCGGTTTCACCGGATGCGGTTTTTTTCCGGCGATCAATTCAGCCACCATCATGCCCTCATGGCTCGCCTTGTGCGCCAACCAAGGCGCGCCGGCAATATCGCCAATTGCATAAAGACCAGCAATGCCGGTGCGGCAAAATTCATCGGTGACCACATGGGTTCGATCCAACTTAACGCCCAATTCCTCAAGCCCCAGATTTTCGACATTCCCGACAATTCCAACCGCCGAAATCACCGTATCAAACACGTGTTTTTCAACCTTGCCGCCGGCTTCAATATGGGCTGTAATCTTGCCCTTTGCGCGGTCCAGTTTTTTGACCATCGCCTTTTGCATGATTTTCATGCCCTGCTTTTCAAACTGCTTTTTGGCAATCTTTGAAATTTCTTCATCTTCCACCGGCAACACCCGATCCAGCACCTCTACCACGGTTGTTTCAGACCCTAACGTGTTGTAAAAACTGGCAAATTCAATGCCAATCGCACCGGATCCTATCACCAGCAATTTCTTTGGCATATGCGGTGGGTCAAGCGCGTGTTTATAGGTCCAGACCTGTTTGCCATCGGCCTCAAGCCCCGGCAATTCGCGGGCCCGCGCACCGGTGGCAAGGATGATATTTTTCGCAAGCAGCTCGTCAACCCCGTTGTCGGTTTTCACGCTGATACGCCCCTTGGCCAACAAGGCCGCCTGCCCCATAATAACGGTAATTTTATTCTTCTTCAGCAGATGACCAATGCCACCGGACAACTGACCCGCAACCTTGCGCGACCGCTTAACCACTGCGCCCAGATCGTATTTAATTTTATCGGCGGACAGGCCAAATTCAGCCGCACGATGCATTAAATGGAATACTTCTGAAGAGCGCAACAAGGCTTTGGTCGGGATGCAGCCCCAATTCAGGCAAATTCCGCCCAGATGCTCGCGTTCGATAATCGCAACACTCAGCCCCAACTGTGCAGCCCGAATAGCCGCCACATAGCCCCCCGGACCGGCCCCGATAACAACCACATCCCATGACTTTGATTTCGTATGAGCCGACATCCGAGTTTCTCCAGTTCATAAACTAGTTTCGGGTTA
>DOHJ01000239.1:0-12625 GCA_003535335.1 Paracoccaceae bacterium
CGCGTTGGCATCAACACCCAGCGCTACACCACAAACGAAATCCGCCGCGTGGCGCGTTCAGCGTTCGAGCTGGCCAAAAAGCGGGCCAATCGCGTTTGTTCGATGGAAAAAGCCAACGTGATGGAAAGCGGCATTTTGTGGCGCGAAGAAGTGCAGTGGGTGCATGATAATGAATACCCAGAGGTTGAGCTGAGCCACATGTACGCCGACAATGGCGGCATGCAACTGGTGCGCGCGCCCAAACAGTTTGACGTGATTGTCACCGATAATCTGTTTGGCGATATGCTGTCGGATGTGGCTGCCATGCTGACCGGATCGCTTGGCATGTTGCCATCCGCCAGCCTTGGTGCGCCAATGGCCAACGGGCGACCCAAGGCGATGTATGAACCCGTGCACGGTTCCGCCCCCGATATTGCCGGTCAAGGCAAGGCCAATCCCTGCGCCTGCATTCTTAGTTTTGCCATGGCCCTGCGCTATTCCTTTGAGCAAGGCGGCGAGGCCGACAGGCTGGAAGCCGCGGTTGAAAAGGTGCTTGGCGACGGGGTACGCACGGCCGATCTGATGCAAGCCGGCGGCGCAACACCTGCCAGCACCAGTGAAATGGGTAACGCGGTTATTGCAGCACTTGACGCAAGTCTGTAGCGGCCTGAAACTTCAACCCGAGGCGGCCATTTCAGGCCGCCTTTTTTATGCAGACAAAACTTGCGCCGCGACGAAAGCCAAGACAGGATGCACGCAGATAATTCTTTAAATAAGGACACCTGCCATGGCCGCCATCCAGCCCCCCAAAGACCCGGAATCGAATCCGCGCGTCAAAGCCGTCTTTGACGACATCCGCAGCACTCGCAAATCGGATTTTATCAATAACATCTGGCGCTATCTGGCCGTTGACGCCGACATGCTGGAACGCACTTGGGCCGAGGTAAAGGCAGTGATGGCCACCCCGTCTGATCTGGATCCGTTAACCAAGGAATTGATTTATCTGGCCGTTTCAATCATCAATAATTGCGAATATTGCGTGCATTCCCATTCCACCGCCGCCCGTGCCAAGGGCATGACGCCATCCCAGCACGCCGAAGTCTTGCAAATCATCGCGCTGGCCGCCAAAACCAACCAGTTGTCAAACGCCATGCAGGTGCCGGTTGATCCTGAATTCATGCTATCCGGAGAATAGAAAATGCCAATTGCAATCGTTGCCGAACGAACCGGCGGACCCGAAATTTTGCGCCGGATTGAATTGCCAACCCCTGCCGCCGATGCGGGTCAGGTTTTGGTAAAGCACACCGCAATCGGGGTTAATTTCATCGACACATATTTTCGCAGCGGTCTTTATCCTTGGCCGGTGGATCGTGACCTGATTCTGGGCAGTGAGGCGGCTGGCGTCGTGCTGGCGCTTGGTGAAAACGTCGATGGCTTTTCGGTTGGTGATCGCGTGGCCTACACCATCCCCAACGGAGCCTATGTGCAAACCCGCGCAATTGACGCCAAACATCTGGTAAAACTACCCGATGCGGTAAGCGACGAGGTGGCCGCGGCGGCGATGTTAAAAGGGCTGACCGCGCATTATTTGCTGCACCGGTCATACCTGCCAAAAAAGGGCCAAACAGTGCTGTTTCATGCCGCTGCCGGCGGTGTTGGTTTGATCGCCGGCCAATGGCTGGCAGCCAAAGGTGTAACCGCGATTGGCACGGCAGGCGGGCCTGAAAAATGCGCGTTGGCCGCCAAACATGGTTATGCGCATGTGATCGATTACCGCGCTGAAAATTTCGAGGAACGGGTAAAAGAAATTACCGGTGGTGCCGGTGTGGATGCGGTTTATGATTCTGTTGGCAAAGACACCATTGCCGGATCAATGGCCTGTCTGAAAACCTTTGGTACTTTGGTGAATTTCGGTCAATCCTCGGGCCCGTATCTGGATTTCAAGCTGTCTGATCTGGCCGCCGGATCCTTCACCGTCACCCGCCCGGTGCTGTTTCATTTCACGGCTGATCGCAACTATCTGGAAACAGCCTCGGCCGATTTGTTCGAAATGATCCAAAACCGGACATTGCAGATCAAGATAAATCAACGCTACTCTCTGGCAAATGCAGCCGATGCGCACCGCGCGCTCGAGGGGCGAAAAACAACTGGATCAACAGTTTTGATCCCTTAAGGCAAGGAAATTAACAATGGCAGTGGGCAAAGTCATCTGGACCTATTTTAACGACGCATGGCATCAGGGCGATTTAGCTGTGATGAATGCAGCAGATCACGGTACTTGGCTGGGATCGCTGGTATTTGACGGCGCACGTTCCTTTGAGGGCGTGGTGCCGGATCTGGGGCCACATTGCCAGCGCGCAAATGATTCTGCCCACGCATTGGGCCTGAAACCGACCTTGAGCGCGCAGGAAATGATCGACCTGACCATGCAGGGGTTAGAGAAATTTGCACCGGACGCGGCGGTTTACATCCGGCCGATGTATTGGTCCAAAGAAGGCGGGCCGGGCGTGGTTGTGCCTGATCCTCACTCAACTATTTTCTGCCTGTGTCTGGAGCAAATCCCGATGGCCCCGGCTGACGCATCGCAAACACTGGGCCGCACACAGTTTGTCAGACCCATGATCAGCATGGCACCGGTTAACGCAAAGGCCGCCTGCCTTTACCCCAACAACGGCCGGATGATCCGCGAGGCGCAGGCCCGCGGATTTAACAACGCCATTGTCGCCGATGCTTTGGGAAATGTCGCCGAAAGCGCCACTGCCAATATTTTTCTGGTCAAGGATGGCGTGGTAAAAACGCCGGTTCCAAACGGCACATTCCTGAACGGAATTACCCGACAAAGGGTGATCCAGCTGCTGCGCAAGGCCGGTTATCCGGTTGAGGAATGCACGCTTGGATTTGGTGATTTTGATGTGGCCGACGAGGTATTTCTAACCGGAAATATTTCAAAAATCACCCCGATCAGTAAAATCGAGGATCGCGCGTTTGCCATCGGGCCAGTTACGAAAATGGCGCGTGAACTTTATTGGCAATGGGCCAAGAGTTAAGGAATTCGGGAAGGCACGGTGCCAGAATTTCAGCATCGTTCTCCCGATAGTTTAAACCATCGCAAAAATACGGGCAGGACCGCCGGTGCCACCGCGATGTTTGGGCGCACCGATCACCAGCGTTGCACCTGCGGCGGGAACTTTATTCAGATTGGCCAGATTTTAGATGCCAAACCGTCCGGGTGGCAGCCAAGCGTAATGGGTGGCAAAATCGGCCGAAATTCCGTGATCCAGCGACAGGGTATAACACAGATTTCAATCCTCCCAATTTGTTATGTTTGATCAGCTTGGCCGCAAACGTCCAAATCGGAAGAATTATTATTTTCGTGCCAGCTTCAATGCCGCAGAACTCAGGCTGCGAAATCCATTTTAATGCCGACAATTTCGGCCTTGGCAACAAGCTCACTCACAAACGCATTCGCGCCATTGACCCACTCGACCTTCTCCAGCATTTCCCTAAGCTGCACTTTTACCTGCTCGAAGGGTAAAATTTCACCGGGTGCTTTGGCGTTCATTCGCAAAATATGGATGCCGTAACGGGTCTCGACTGGTTCAAAACAGAGTTTTCCCGCTTCCAATTTATCCATTGCTGCCTCAAATTCAGGCACCGTATCCCCCGTGGTCAGCTGGCCAAGTTGCCCGTCCATATCCTTGGACGGACATTCGCTTAGTTCACGCGCCATCTGACCAAAACCTCTTGGCGAAACCCGCAGTGAATCAAGCACAGTTTCGGCCTTCATCAAAGCTTCATTGCGGGCCTTTACATCATCCGGGGCCGCCGTAAACAAGATATGCGCCGGCTCATACAATGTAGGTGAACAAAACATCTGGGTGCGTTCATTATAAAGTCGTCTCATCGCATCTTCGGTTGGCTGTCGAACCTGAACCCCCAAATCCAGCAAGTCACGGATCATGGCATCATCATCCGTTTCAAACTTGCCCGGCTCCAGTTCTGCCGGGTGTGGCTGCAAGTCACGCCTGCGCGCTTCTTGCAACAACAATTCGCGGATCACCAAGGCCCGCGCGGCAGCACGCCACGCCAAGCCCGGTTTGCCTTTGGGAACACTGTGGTTCTGCGCCTCGTTGGCAATGTCATCAGAGCTTATTTCCAACCCATTCACCATAACCGCAGGAAATAGCGGGTTTGCCATTAGCGTTTCTCCAACCGGTCAAGACGTCCAACACGCATCTTTTTCGAGCGCGCGCTTTGATGGCGCGAACGCACGATCTGATAACCAGGGCGCAATTGCGGAACCATATAACGGATAGGCACCGACAACATATGCACAAGCCGGGTGAAGGGGAACAACAAAAAGATCGTCAGGCCCAGCAGCAGGTGTATTTTAAAGATGATGTGCACATCGACAATATAGCTGGCTGCGTCACCGTCAAAATAGAATATCCCCTGTGCCCAGTTCATGAATTTCACCATTTCATGACCATCCAGATGATCCAGCGAAAGGATGATCGTGCTAAGACCCAGCAGCAGCTGGATCATCAGCAAAATTAAAATCCATGTATCACTAAAGGTCGACGTGGCGCGGATGCGGCTATCAAATAAACGGCGGTGCAACAGCATTGAGCCACCGGCCAGACACAGCAAACCAAAAATACCACCGGCAACAACCGCCAGTATTTGTTTTGCACCGTGGCTAACGCCCAAAGCGTCAAAGACGACAATGGGTGTCAGCAAACCAACCAAATGGCCGGCAAAAATACCCAAGATGCCAACGTGAAACATAATCGAGCCCACAATCAGCTGCTTGCGCCGCAAAAGTTGGCTGGAAGATGTTTTCCAAGTGTAGGGGTCGCGCTCAAAACGCAAAACCGAGCCCCAGAATAAAATTGTCAAGGCGATGTATGGGAAAGTACCAAACAAAAATTCATGCATCATGTCTTTGGCTCCTTATTGTGCCGCTTCGGGCGGCGCGTTGCGTGGGATGTCCATGTTTGCGAGAATATCGCGCACTTGTGGGCAACCTGCGTTCGGATCTGGACCGAAAGTAACTTCGGCTTCTTCCCAAACCTCGTCCAGTGCTTCCAGATCATCGGGATCATCTTCTTTGACCGCCAAAAGCTCTGCTACGATTTCCTGGTCCGGAACAGTATCGGCAATGTGCAGGAGGGCTGCAAAAGCAGACGCATAAATGCTTTCGCGACGCGACAGGCGCGTTTTCAGCACTTCCAGTATATGCGCCGCATCTGCGAGCACCTCCTGCGCCTCGGCAACGGGACGCATTGCGAGGAATTCCAGTAAAACCGGGATGTTGTCCGGTAACTCGGTTGTGTGTGGCTCAAAGCCCGCAGCCCGGTAGGTTTCTAGCAAATCCACCATTGCAGGGCCGCGATCACGGCTATCACCATGAACATGTTCAAACAGGTTCAGGTTCAGGGATCCGGTGCGGTCAAACATGCTGACAAAGACTTCTTGCAAATCAAATATATCACCATCGGCGAAATGGTTAATCAACCGGATTAAACCATCTGCCGTTTCGGCATTCAACAATTTGTCTTGCTTAACAGCCGCTGTCAGCTCATCGCGTGCCTCTTGCAACTCGGCCGAAGGATAGCTGAGCAATGCCGAAATCACCTTGAGGGAAATAATCATTACAATACCTCCTTGGATGCACTTGGCACGGTTGGAACCACAAATTCGGACTCGTTTTTCTTTTGCTTGCCACCAAACATCGAACTCGATCCGATACCGGTGGAACACCCGTTACCATCGGTAAAGCCACAGCCACTGCGGATATCCATGGCATGTTCCGCATGTTCGCGGTGCGCCGTTGGAATAACAAAGCGGTCCTCGTAATTGGCAATAGACATGATGTGATACATGTCCTCGATCAAATCCGGCGTCATGCCAACCCGTTCGGCGATGCTTTTGTCAATCACGCCATCCACAGTTTTCGAGCGCATATACGAGCGCATTGCCAGCATGCGTTCCAGCGCAACAACAACAGGTTCTTCGTCACCCGCAGTTAACATGTTGGCCAGATACCGCACCGGAATCCGCAAGGATTTCACATCCGGCATATCGACATCGGTCATGCCAATTGCGCCGGCTTCGGCAGCATTCTGGATCGGGCTAAGCGGTGGAATATACCAAACCATCGGCAATGTGCGATATTCAGGATGCAGCGGAAACGCAATTTTCCAATCCATCGCCATCTTGTAAACCGGTGATTTCTGGGCTGACTTAATCCAGTCTTGCGGCACGCCATCCTCAAGCGCCTGTTGCTGAACAGCAGGATCATGCGGGTCAAGGAACATTTCCAGCTGATCGTAATATAGATCTTTTTCATTTGGCGTATTTGCCATTTCCGCGATCCGGTCGGCATCATATAAAACCACACCCAGATAGCGGATACGCCCAACGCAGGTTTCCGAACAAACCGTTGGCATGCCGGATTCAATACGCGGATAACAGAAGGTACATTTTTCCGATTTGCCGCTTTCCCAGTTGTAGTAGATTTTCTTGTAGGGACAGCCGGAAATACACATCCGCCAACCGCGGCATTTTTCCTGATCGATCAGAACAATGCCGTCCTCTTCGCGTTTATAAATCGCGCCGGACGGGCAGGATGCAACGCAAGCCGGGTTTAGACAATGTTCGCAAAGCCGTGGCAAATACATCATGAATGTATTTTCGTATTCACCATAGATTTCCTTTTGGATACCTTCAAAATTATAATCTTTGCTACGCTTTGAAAACTCGCCACCCAGAATTTCTTCCCAGTTCGGACCCCATTCGATTTTCTCGATCCGCTCGCCGGTAATCAACGAGTAAGGCCGCGCAACCGGAAAGGTTTCCATTTCAGGTGCCGATTGCAAGTGACCGTGGTCAAACCCGAACGGCTCGTAGTAATCATCGATTTCCGGCAGATCAGGGTTACCAAAAATATTGGACAGAATGCGCCATTTCGCACCCTGTCTTGGCTGCAATTTACCGCTTTTAGTGCGGATCCAGCCACCGTTCCATTTGTTTTGGTTTTCCCAATCTTTCGGGTAACCAATGCCGGGTTTTGATTCAACATTGTTAAACCAGGCGTATTCAACACCTTCACGGCTGGTCCAGACGTTTTTACACGTCACCGAACAAGTGTGGCACCCGATACATTTATCCAGGTTCAACACCATTCCTATTTGCGCACGGATTTTCATTCTGCTGCCTCCTTAGTTTGGGTCGCGGGTTTATCCATCCAATCCACTTTTTCCATTTTATGTATGACGACAAATTCATCCCGGTTGGAACCAACCGTGCCATAATAATTGAAACCATAAGACAGCTGCGCATAGGCACCCACCATATGGGTCGGTTTTGTCGAAACTTTAGTAACCGAGTTGTTAATACCACCACGGATACCGGTGCGTTGCGAACCCGGCAGGTTAACGATTCTTTCCTGCGCGTGATACATCAGGGTCATACCCTCTTTGATCCGCTGCGAAACAACCGCACGGGCCACCAAGGTTCCGTTGTGGTTATAGCCCTCAACCCAGTCGTTATCCTCGATACCGGCCTTTTTGGCGTCCACTTCGGAAATCCAGATACACGGTCCACCACGGTTCAGGGTCAACATGTGCAAGTTGTCCGAATAAGTCGAGTGGATCGCCCATTTCTGGTGCGGTGTCAGGAAGTTCAGGATCAAATGCGGCTTGTTTTTGTCTTCGCCCATCATTGAATCATAGATCGATTTTGTGTCGATTGGAGGGCGGTAGAGACAGAATTCTTCGCCAAAGGCCCGCAGCCATTCGTGATCCTGATAAAGCTGTTGACGACCGGTAACGGTGCGCCACGGGATCAACTCGTGAACATTGGTGTAACCGGCGGTATAGCTGACGTGCTCATCCTCAAGACCCGACCACGTCGGCGAGCTGATGATTTTGCGCGGTTGTGCAGCAATATCGCGGAAGCGGATTTTTTCCTCTTCCTTTGGTTTGGCCAGATGGGTGTGGTCAATGCCGGTGGCTTTGCTTAATTCCGCCCAGGCCTTAACGGCCACATGGCCATTGGTTTCAGGTGCCAGCATCATAACCATTTCGGCCGCGTCAATGGCAGTGTCCAGTTTTGGATTGCCCTTGGAAATACCTTCATCCAGTTCAACACCGTTCAATTCACGCAGTAGCTGAACTTCTGTTTTAGTGTTCCAGTTGATGCCCTTGCCACCATTGCCCATTTTATCCAGCAACGGTCCGATCGAGGTGAATTTTTTGTAGATCTGCGAATAATCCCGCTCAACCGGAATATAGGCCGGCGCGGTTTTACCCGGTATCAGATCACATTCACCTTTCATCCAGTCCTTCACGACCGGCTGGGTAATTTCACCCGGTGAATCGTGCTGCATTGGCAATTGGCAAACATCGGTAACTTTACCGATAACCTCCGGCGAAATTTCAGAAATCCGTTTGGAGAACAGTTTGAATATTTCCCAGTCGGTTTTGGATTCATAAGCCGGATCAACAGCCGCCTGCAGCGGGTGAATGAACGGGTGCATGTCTGATGTGTTCAGATCGTCCTTTTCATACCAGCTGGCAGTTGGCAGCGCGATATCAGAGAAAACCATAGTGGTCGACATCCTGAAATCGATTGTTACCAACAGGTCCAGTTTGCCTTCCGGTGCCACATCATGCCATTTGATTTCTTTTGGCAACGGACGACCTGCCTGTTTTAGATCCGGCGCGGTAATACCGTGATCAGAACCCAGCAGATGGCGGATGAAATATTCGTGGCCCTTGCTTGAACAACCCAGAATATTGGAGCGCCAGACAAACAGGTTGCGCATCCAGTTGTTTTCGTGCTCCGGATCCATGCAGGACATTTCCAGATCGCCCGATTTCAGCTTCTCGGCGATATAGGCGGGGATATCCTTGCCTTCTTTTTTAGCCTGTTCACAAACCTCTATTGGATTGGTTTTCAGCTGTGGCGACGACGGCAACCACCCCATGCGCTCGGAACGGGCGTTATAATCGATCATTGAAATGTCCCAGTCACCCTCGGGTGCCAGTGGCGACAGGATTTCATGGGCTTCCAGTGTTTCATAGCGGTACTGGCAGGTATGCGCATACCATACACTGGTAGAGTTCATGTGCCGTGGTGGTTTTGCCCAATCCAGCCCAAATGCCAGCGGTAACCAGCCAGTTTGCGGACGCAGTTTTTCCTGACCCACATAGTGGGCCCAGCCACCACCGGATTTACCAGTTGCACCAACAAAGGCCAGCATGTTCATCACACCGCGATAGTTGCTATCCATGTGATACCAGTGGTTCATGGCAGCACCGATGATGATCATCGATTTACCATGGGTTTTATGGGCATTATCGGCAAAGTCGCGGGCAACCTTAGTGATTTTATCCTGCGGAACACCCGTAATTTTTTCAGCCCATGCAGGCGTGTTAGGAATGTCTTCGCTTAATTCACTGGCAACATATTTGCCACCCAACCCACGATCGATACCGTAATTGGCACAATAAAGGTCAAACACGGTGGCCACATAGGCCTCGCCGTCTTCCAGCTGCACTTTCTTAACCGGAACATTGTGGGTCAGCACATTAGGGAATTGGCATTTAACGAAAGGCCCGTAAGCTTCGCCACCGAAATATGGGAATTGAATTTCGATAACATCATCACGAACATCTTCGTCAATCAGGGTTTTGCGCAGTTTAACTTCTTTGTCTTGCGCTTCTTTTTTCAGGTTCCATTTGCCGCTGCCATCCCAGCGATAGCCGATTGAGCCATTTGGAACAACCAGATCACCGGTTTCTTCGTCAAAGGCCAGCGTTTTCCAATCGGCGTTCTTTTCTTCGCCCATTTTGCCTTTGATGTCGTCCGCACGGATTTGTTTGCCGCAAACGTATTTTCCGTCTTTTTCCTCGATCTGAACCAGCATCGGAAAATCGGTATATTGACGGGTGTAATCGTCAAAATATTCGGATTTATTTTCGCCCAGATGATATTCTTTTAGAATAACGTGGCCCATAGCCATCGCCAATGCAGCATCAGTACCGGCCTGCGGAGCCAGCCAGATATCGGCAAATTTCGAAGCCTCGGAGTAATCCGGCGTAATAACCACAGATTTGGTGCCTTTATAACGCACCTCGGTATAGAAGTGTGCATCAGGCGTTCTGGTTTGCGGCACGTTACTGCCCCACAGGATCAAAAAGCCCGAGTTATACCAGTCAGCGCTTTCGGGAACGTCGGTTTGTTCACCCCAAAGCATCGGGCTGGCCGGTGGCAAATCGCAATACCAGTCGTAGAATGACCCACAGGTGCCGCCGATCAGTGACAGGTAACGCGCCCCGGCGGCGTAAGAAACCATCGACATGGCCGGAATTGGCGAAAACCCAAAGATGCGGTCAGGGCCGTATTTTTTAATGGTGTAAGAGTTGGCAGCGGCGATCAGCTCGGTAGATTCATCCCAAGTCGAGCGCACAAAGCCGCCTTTGCCGCGAATTTTTGTGTAAGATGC
This sequence comes from Paracoccaceae bacterium, assembly GCA_003535335.1. Taxonomy (GTDB): domain Bacteria; phylum Pseudomonadota; class Alphaproteobacteria; order Rhodobacterales; family Rhodobacteraceae; genus Profundibacter. The sequence goes on from DOHJ01000239.1 coordinate 10,493, forward strand.
CCGTAGCACCGGATCGGCCTGAATGGCAGCCCATGCCTCGACCGGCATCATGGTTTCACGCATTTTGCGCCACATTTTAGCCAGTCTGCCGCGCATCAAAGGTGTTTTCACCCGTGCTGCGGAATATAAATACCAGCTGTAGGATGCGCCACGCTGACAACCACGCGGTTCGTGGTTTGGCAAATCGGTGCGGGTACGCGGATAGTTGGTTTGCTGGGTTTCCCAGGTAACGATACCCGATTTAACGTAAATTTTCCATGAACAAGAACCCGTGCAGTTCACCCCGTGGGTCGAGCGCACAATTTTATCATGGCGCCAGCGATCACGGTAAACATCTTCCCAATCACGGTTCTCGATGGTGGTTTCACCATGGCCGTCAGAAAATGTGTCGAGTCTTTTAGATTGGAAAAAGTTCAGGCGGTCGAGCAGATGGCTCATGGGTATTCTCCTTTAGCTTGGGGTGCCCCGGCCCGATTAGGCCGGGGCAATCTGGCTGATGTTTATGGGTTTTTCACGTAAGCATTCGGACGCATGTAGAACCACCAGTTCACAACAATGCAGACCATGTAAAATACTGCAAAACCATAAAGGGCGTATTCAGGTGTGGTTGCCTTGATTTGCTCGCCAAACACTTTGGGGATCAGGAAGGCACCGTAAGCGCCAATCGCAGCAGTCCAACCCAGCACAGGTCCGGCCTGTTCTTTATCAAACACCACCGCAATGGTACGGAAGGTAGAACCGTTACCAATGCCGGTCATGGCAAACAGGATCAGGAACAGGATCATGAACGGAATAAAATAGTCCTGCGGCGTTGCCGAAACATAGGCCAGTTTCAGATAGTAAGCCACACCAAGAGCTGCGACAGAACCATCACAATTGAAATCCACTGCGTAACTCGGGCACCGCCCAGTTTATCGGAAATCATCCCGCCAACCGGCCGGATCAAGGCACCAATAAATGGACCCATCCACGCATACATCAAGGCCGAAGGCCCATCAGTGCATTTAGTGTCGTGAGTGTAGCGTCATGATGCCATCAACCATATCAGCATCAAGGTGTTGGAAGCCAAACACAACTTTGATCACCAGACCAAAAGCGGCCGCATAACCAATGAATGAGCCAAAGGTCATGGTGTAGATAATGCGTCATTGCCCATGTGTGTTTGTTGCCAAATATTTTATATTGGCGCGTCAGATTGTTACCAACCGACCCCGGGATCATTTTCAACATAAACACAGTCAGGACGATAACAATCGGCAGCACGAACCATTTGGAAATCATAAAGCCGGAACCGCCAACAGTTTCTGGCAGCATCAGCCAAAGACCGAATATTGTAGCAACCAAACCAATCATCAACATGCCGGTAATCGTGGCAAATGCCATGATCGGATTCGGGATGTCCGGTGACACGTGTTCGTCACGAATGTTGTTCATGCCAAACCAGGTCAGGAAGGCCAGCGGGATCAACGGGATCAGCCAAACAAAACCAGCGTTAAAGATAAAAGTTTCTGTACCTGCCGGAATTTTACCGATCAAGGTGCCGGATGTATTCAGCAGTTCACGACCAACGCCACCAAACATGGCAACAGTCATAGCCAGCGGAATAACAACCTGCATGGTGGTCACACCAAAGTTGCCCAGACCCGCGTTCATACCCAGCGCATAACCTTGCACTTTTTTCGGATAGAAAAAGCTGATGTTAGACATCGAGGCCGAGAAAATACCGCCACCGATACCGGACAAAAGTGCCAGAATCTGGAAGGTCCAAAGCGGTGTGTCAGTGCTTTGCAGCGCCAGACCTGTACCTGCTGCCGGTATCATCAACAGCGTTGTCATCCAGAAAATCGTGTTTCGCCCACCGGCGATCCGGATAAAGAATGTTGACGGAATACGCAGCGTCGCACCGGACAGACCGGAAATCGCCATCAGCGTAAACAGTTCGGATTTGGCAAAGTCATAACCGAGGTTAAGCATTTGCACTGTGATCATGCCCCAAAACAGCCAGACGGCAAAGCCGCATAGCAGGCTGGGGATCGAAATCCACAGGTTTCGGGTCGCGATGGGTTTACCGGTAGAATTCCAGTATTCCTCGTTCTCGACGTCCCAGTTTCTTAGATCTTGTCCCACGTTATC
>DOHJ01000239.1:12977-14889 GCA_003535335.1 Paracoccaceae bacterium
GCAGGCCACCTCTGGCCCAGCATTTTATAATTTTCGTTTCTTTTATATTGCGTCAGCGACAAGCTTGAATTCGCCGCTGGCACTTGGTTTATATTTTCAGTCTAGCCTTTATTCGCAGCCGCTTCGCGCGCCTCGTGTTCAGCTTCGATTTCACGGTCAACCGACGAGATGTGATATTCACTATTAAACGCGCCTTCTGGTTCTTTCAGCCAGATCAGACAGAACAGCCATGCAAAGAACGCACCGCCGGAAATGATGAAGAAGAACATTTGATACGTCATGCCAGGTGATGACAGAACGAACAGATAGAACACCGCGCCAACGTTACCGTAAGCACCGGCCATACCGGCAATCTGACCTGTCAGGCGTCGCTTCACGGCCGGAATAATCCCGAATGTCGCACCTTCGGCACCCTGCACAAAAATCGAGCAAGAGATAGTGAAAACAATCGCGATAAACAGTGGCCAATCAGAATCCAGCAGACCCATCAAGGCAAAGCCGACACCGATACCGAACATATAAGTCATCATCACCATACGGCGGCTACCGAACATATCCGACAGGATGCCGCCCAGCGGACGGGCAAACAGGTTCACAAAAGCAAAGCTGGAGGCGATAATACCCGCAGCCGCAGCCGTTAGACCCCAAGTCAGCTCAAAGAACATCGGCAGCATGGAAACCACCGCGAGTTCTGCACCGAAGTTGGCGAAATATGTGACGTTCAAAGATGCAGCTGTCGAGAATGGATATTTGTCATCCTCGGGAACACCCTTGCGCAATATCGGCAGGTTGACCCGTAAAGTCTGGATAACCTGATAGATGATAACCGCCACGATAGCACCATAGGCCAGTATGGCACCAGTTGTATCCAAGAAGCCCATGCCATGCACACGCCAAACCAGAATCGACAGGACACCAAACATCGGAACAGTAAAGGCGATCAACAACCACAAATCTTTGTAGCTACTGACTTCCAGTGCCAACGGGTTGCGCGGTTTGCGCTGTGTGCCGGGTTTTGGACCATCGGTAATGGCGAACCAGTAAAAAATGCCATAAAAGAACATGATAGCACCGGAAACCATCATCGCATAACGCCAGCCATCATCGCCGCCAAACACTTGCAGCGCAATGGTTGGTATGGTGATAGCCGCCGCAGCCGAACCAAAGTTGCCCCAACCGGCATAAAACCCTTCGGCAAAACCGATATGTTTTGGCGGGAACCACAATGATGTCATGTGAATACCAACCACAAAACCGGCACCAACCGAGCTGAGCAGCAAACGCGAAACCAGCAGCTGTTCGCGGCTTTCACCCAAGGCGAAAACAAAGACCGGAACGGTCATTACGACCATCAACGCCGAAAACACCCGACGCGGGCCAAATCTGTCCAGCAACATGCCGATGATAACCCGGGCTGGAATGGTTAATGCCACATTGGCAATCATAAACAGCTTTATGTCTTTTTGCGTTAACCACGACCCTTCTGCTTTTAACATGCTGGTCGCCAGCGGCGCCATGTTGAACCAAACATAAAATGTAAGAAAAAACGCTATCCACGTCAGGTGGAGCGCTCTGATTTCCGGGCTTTTAAACCGAAATAGATCTTTAACTTGCATATTGCACCTTTTGTCCTAGAAATTAACCATACGCTTTGAGGCGTTTTGACCGTTACATTGTACTGGAATGATCTGCAATCGGCACGTATCCAAGGCCGCCATGCGAACACCTGAAGCCGTAGCCATCAGGCCAATCAAATAATATGTGCCCACCTGCAATATACTTATACATCGCAGATACCCCCTTCCATCCATATGGTTTTGTAATTTTTTTTGTACTTCCATTGTCTGTCCCCTACCAGAATCTAAAAACGCGCGATTCCTATTTTTTTACGAAAGGCGTGGCTGTTCTGATT
>DOHJ01000239.1:15247-18478 GCA_003535335.1 Paracoccaceae bacterium
GATGAACCCAATCAATAGCAAATTGGCAGTAAAAAAATTTGACATAGGTCAAGAAATCGGGATTTTTCGTTTAAAATAAACGGGTTATAAAAATATGTCATCCAACCAAACGCCAACCACAATTAAACCCGCGACATTTTGCAATTTGGCGCTTGACAAATACCGCCTGATGCAATTGATATATGTCAATTACATCAGCCAGCGAGTGAAGACATGCGCGTCAGCGATATACCTAAAATACGGTCCTTGATGTTGTTTAAGGATATGGACGAGGATAGCTTTTCCGAGCTAACTCGAGCCGCGTATGTTCAGGATTTTCCACCTCAAGTCGACTTGATTCTTGAAGGTGATCGGTGTGATTTTTTGCACATTATGATTGATGGCAGCCTGGAATTGTTTGCCGAATGGAACCGACACGAAACCGCATTAACTATTTTACGTTCTGGTGCCACATTTATACTGGCCGCTGTTGTCCGTGATGCGCCAAACCTGATGTCTGCACGGACATTGGAAAAATCGCGCGTGATTATGATTCCGGCCGAAGATGTACGTGAAATCTTCCAGAAAGATCACGAATTTGCCCGCGCTGTGGTGATGGAATTGGCCTATTGCTATCGCGGTGTGGTCAAAGGCGTCAAAAGCCTGAAATTGCGCACTTCAATTGAGCGTCTGGCAAATTACCTGCTAAAATGGCAGAAAAAAACCGGTGGGTCGGACAGCTTTACATTGGGCATCGAAAAACGCCGGCTGGCCTCGATTTTGGGAATGACGCCTGAAAACCTGTCTCGCGCCATCAAAACCCTGCGTCCGTATGGCGTCGAGATTGACGGCCAGAATGTTAAAATCACCGATCCCGATGCTCTAAAGGGGTTGGCCAAACCCAGCCCGTTAATTGATGATCCCAGAAGCTGACCTGCAAGATTGATTTACTGCACCAATTCAAACCGCGACCTCTTCGATCGAATAGCCAAAGCTGCGCACCGTACGGATAATCTGCTTGCAGCCTGCACGGTTAAATGCGCGGCGAAGACGGCCGATATGCACATCAACGGTGCGCGTTTCAAGCGACGCCGAAATGCCCCAGACCATATCCAGCAGTTGATCGCGTGAAAATACCCGTTCGGGGCTTTGCATCAAAGTGACAAGCAGACGAAATTCAATCGGGCCGAGATCGACGGGGGATTTGTCAAAATAAACCTTGTGTTTGCGCATATCGACCTCAATCTGGCCAACCGATATTTTTTGCTCGACCACACTGGCTCTGGGACGCCGTAATGCGCTTTTGATGCGGGCAATCAGCTCTTTGATCGAATAGGGTTTGGTTATGTAATCATCCGCCCCAATGTCCAGCCCACGCACTTTGTCACGTTCTTCGGATCGGGCAGTTAGCATAATGATCGGTATTTCCCGGGTTTGCGTATTGCGGCGCAGCTGGCGACAAATTTCAATGCCGGTCAGGTTGGGCAGCATCCAGTCCAGCAAGATCAGATCGGGCGGATCCTCGATGGCGGCTTGCACACCGCTTTCACCATCCATTTCAACCCGCACATCAAAGCCTTCCGGCTTTAAATTGAACTTCAGTATCTCGACTTGCGACGGCTCGTCCTCGACGATGAGGATTTTGGGGGATAGGGCGCTCACGGTAAATCCAGTCTTGATCTGTTTGGGACTATAGCTAATCATTGGCATAATCACTAAGGGATGATGCAGTATTATGACAGTTATGTAACAGTTTTATGACTGGCTGCTGTTTTCTGCGATCGGAAGGTAAACCGAAAATACAGAACCCTCTCCCAGACTGCTTTCAACGACCAATTTTCCACGGTGGCGCACCAACACGTGCTTTACAATTGCAAGCCCCAAACCAGTACCGCCCAAATTACGAGACCGGCTTTTATCAACCCGGTAAAACCTTTGGGTCAGCAACGGGATTTCTTCTGCCGCGATACCTTCGCCATCATCGGAAACCGCAATGCAAATTGCATCCGTCCCCAGTGGATTTTCACCAGAATTAACACTGGCAGACAACCTGACCTGGCCTTTTTCACGGCTGTAACTGATTGCATTTTCAAGTAAATTGATCAGAACCCGAACCAAATCATCCTGACGCCCCTTAACTTTGGGCAAATCTGTGGCAATATCAACCAACAGCGTTTTACCGGATTTCAAAGCCATCGCAGTCACTGCTTCAATGGCCTGATGTATCACCATATCGGGCATCACAACTTTTTTCAAAGACCGCCGCTCTTTGGCTTCTACCTGCGAAAGAGATAATAAATCAGTCACCAGATTTGTCATTCTTTTGACTTCTTTGGCCATCAACCCAAGAAACCTTTCGCGCGCCTCGACATTTTCAATCGCAGGTCCCTGCAAGGTTTCAACAAAACCCGAAATTGCAGTTAAGGGAGAGCGGATTTCATGGCTTACATTTGCAACAAAACCCGTGCGCATCGATTTAATATCTTTTTGAATCGATTCATCTTCGAATGTCAGCAACAATATCTGAGAGCCCTCAAAATCGCCAATGCTCTGGATCGTCACTGTATAATCCCGGCGAAACCCGTTTCTGGCTTTGACCTTGGCCTTTGTGCTGTCCTGCTCTTCCAGGGCCTCGCCCAGCAGATCATGCAGCCCTTTGGTTTTGTCCAAAAATCTGGCAAAGCCGCCAACATCGTCAAGCTCCGGGAATTCTTCAAAGGCAACAGCATTGGCCGCCGCCAGTGTCAAATCCCCCCGAACAGCAATCACCGGCACCGAAACCCCATCAATTATGTGTTTTATAACGCCCATTGGTTTTGCATTTTAACCTAGATGCCTATTTGCTCTGAAACCAGTTTCCCAGCAACCCACCAACCAAACTGGCCAATCCAACAGCAGGCACATACATCAAAAAGGCATCCAGCCAGCCGATGCGCGCGACTGACATCAAACCAAAACTATCCCCGAACTGATGGTGTGCAACCGTTACCACCGCAGCACCAATCGGAATCCAGAACACAATCGAGGCCGGTTTCTTAATCAAAAATCCGACAAATACATTCAGCCCGACAATCATGCCGAATGTTTTGACAACATTGATAAACGTGATGGCTGTTAGGCCCACAGTTAATTTGGGATCAATCGGGCGCATATCTGCACCGCCGCGGATCAGGGTGAAAACTATGGCCACCAGTATCAACACAAACAGTAATACCAAAAATGTTATCACAGCACGTTTCTTACTCATTTTTT
>DOHJ01000217.1:0-563 GCA_003535335.1 Paracoccaceae bacterium
GTTCTACCTTTATGCGCTCATGCCCACACTGGCCCTGCACGGCTGCCAATGGGGTTGGGTCCGGCAGATATGCGGCCGGTTCTGGCGGAAAATGCACGAGAACATTTGTTGCGGATTATGCTGGGCTGGAAGGGTGACGATATCGCCGAAATCCCTGCCAAGCCGGTGATGGCGTTGGTTCCGGATACGGTCGCTGCGATTAAGGATGGTAATCTTGAACCTGTTGCGACGGGGCTGGAAACTTTTTTAAAAACCTATGTGTTTGGCTGCAAGCCGGATGAATTTTTGCAAATGGATGCGGCGCAGTGGCTGGCAGATACACAAACCCGTCCTGCGGCATATCTGCGTGGGATCAAGGCAAAAAACTGGCAAGATCTGGGGGCGGTTCCGGCATTGTCCTTGCCTGAAATGCAGCGTGATATTTTGCTGGAACGCTTGCAGATGGACGGGTTTTGCGCCTGTCCCGATTGGCAGGGAACCCCGCGTGAAACCGGCCCGTTTGCCCGCCAGAAAAACCATCCGCTGGTATTGTCTCAAGGCGCGGGTTTGTTGGCGAGGTTGTT
>DOHJ01000217.1:996-2024 GCA_003535335.1 Paracoccaceae bacterium
CTGATCCATATGGCGCGGATGGAAAATGGTCTGATTGCCGATTACAAAATTCTGGCCCCGACCGAATGGAATTTTCACCCCGACGGTGTTGCGTCTCAGGCCTTGGCGGGGCTGGTTCCCGATCAGGCCCGCGCCCTGGTCGAGGCGATAGATCCTTGTGTCGATTTTGAAGTGAGGGCAGCCTGATGCATGAAATGTCAATTTGCGAAAGCATTATCAGTTTGATCGAGCAACAATCGGTGGAACAGTCGTTTAGCAAAGTCAGCCGCGTGTGTCTTGAGGTTGGTCCGTTGGCCGGAGTTGAGCTTGAGTCTTTGCGATTCTCTTTTGATGTGGTATGCAGGGGGGGCTGGCAGAAGGCGCGGTGCTGGATATTATTGAATTACCGATAGATGCTTGGTGCATGCAATGTGCCAAAACGACCGTCGTTAAAGAACGGTTTGATGCTTGCCCTGATTGCGGCTCTTATCAGGTGCAAATCACCGGTGGCGACGAGCTTAGAGTCAAAGAAATGGAGGTGGACTAGATGTGCACAGTTTGTGGATGTTCAGAAGGTGAAGTAACCATTGAGGGTGGCAATAGCCACGATCACAATCATCAGCACGGCCATGACCACCATTATGGCAAGGGTCCGGCCCACGCCCATGCGCCGGGGTTATCCCAGTCACGCATGGTTCAGATTGAAACCGATATTTTGGCCAAAAACAACGAATACGCGTCAGCCAACCGTGCCGAATTCACCAAACGCGGTGTGCTGGCGCTTAATCTTGTTTCCTCGCCGGGGTCGGGTAAAACCACGCTTTTAACCCGCTCGATTGAGGATATGAAAGCAAAGACCAATATTGCCGTGATCGAGGGCGATCAGCAAACCGCCAATGACGCCGAGCGCATTCGCGAAACCGGCGTGCCTGCTATTCAGGTCAACACCGGCAAAGGCTGTCATCTGGATGGCCATATGGTTGGTCACGCGCTTGAACATCTTGAAATAAACAACGGTGTGCTGTTTATTGAAAATGTCGGCAATCTGG
>DOHJ01000217.1:2368-3278 GCA_003535335.1 Paracoccaceae bacterium
ATCTGGATTTTGACGTGGAAAAATGCATGGAATACGCGCGGCGGGTCAATCCGCGCATCAAGATCCTGCAAATATCGGCCAAATCGGGCGACGGGCTGCAGGATTGGTATAGCTGGATCAAAGCCAGCCAAATGATGAACAACATAGGGAGCCAGTGAAATGTGCTTAGCATTACCAGCAAAAGTTGTGGAAATGACAGAAGGGGACAACGCGATTGTCTCGCTTGAAGGCGTGCGAAAGGAAATATCGCTTGCCTTGGTCCCCGAAGCCAAAGTGGGTGATTACGTGCTGGTGCACGTGGGTTACGCGCTAAATACCATCAGCCCGGAAGAGGCCGAAAAGACCTTGGAAATCATGGCGGAAATGTCACTGCATGCTGACAGCCCGCTGGAAGTGGTGACCGAAATGCCAATGGTCAAGGGGGCGTTGCAATGAAATATGTAGATGAGTTTCGTGACAAGGTTCTGGCAAAAAATCTGGCCAAACAAATTTTTGAAGAGGCTGATCCAAGCCGCGAATATAACCTGATGGAATTTTGCGGCGGCCATACCCACGCGATTTTTCGCTATGGCGTGCAGGATTTGATGCCGGAAAATGTGCATTTTGTGCATGGCCCCGGTTGTCCGGTTTGCGTGCTGCCGATCCCGCGAATTGACAACGCGATCGAGCTGGCCGCGCAGGGCGCAATTGTGTGTTCCTACGGCGATATGATGCGGGTGCCTGCCAGCAAACGCAACTCGTTGATCAAGGCCAAGGCTGATGGCTCGGACATCCGTATGGTTTATTCCACGCAGGATGCCCTGAAAATTGCCCGCGACAACCCCGGCAAAGAAGTGGTGTTTTTTGCCATCGGTTTTGAAACCACCACACCGCCAACTGCGGTGGCGATCAAGATTGCAGCAGCGGAAAA
>DOHJ01000217.1:3576-8544 GCA_003535335.1 Paracoccaceae bacterium
AAAAACCAACCGATTGCAAATTATTCGGCACGGTTTGCACGCCGGATAATCCACAAGGGTCCTGCATGGTTTCATCCGAAGGGTCTTGCGCTGCTTACTGGTCCTATGGTCGCTTCCGTTTGGACCGGATCAAAGAAAAAACAATGAGGGTCGCCGCAGAATGAACCAAATGGAGAAACGCTTTCCCACCCGCATAAACATGCGTCGGGGCAAGGTGGATATGACACACGGATCGGGCGGGCGTGCCATGGCGCAACTGATCGAAGAGCTGTTTGCAAAACATTTCGACAATGAACTGCTGGCCCAAGGCAATGATCAGGCCATGTTTAACGTCACCGACGGGCGCATGGTTATGAGCGTGGATGGTCATGTGGTCAGCCCGCTGTTTTTCCCCGGCGGCGATATTGGCTCGCTTTCTGTGCATGGCACGATCAATGATGTGGCAATGTCGGGGGCCAAACCGTTATATTTGTCGGCCGGTTTTATTCTGGAAGAAGGCTATCCGCTGGCCGATTTGCAGCGCATCGTCATTTCAATGGCCAAGGCCGCACGCGATGCCGGCGTGATGATTGTCACGGGTGATACCAAAGTGGTGGAGCGCGGCAAGGGTGACGGGGTGTTTATCACCACCACCGGCATTGGCGTGGTGCCGGATGGTTTGGATATTTCCGGTGCCAATGTGCAGCCCGGCGATGCCATTTTGATATCGGGCCATATTGGCGATCACGGCGTGGCGATTATGTCGAGCCGCGAAAATCTGGCCTTTGAAACTAAAATCGAATCCGACAGCGCCGCCCTGCACGGCTTGGTGGCTGAAATGGTGGCGGCGGTGCCGGAAATTCATGCCTTGCGTGATCCCACCCGCGGCGGTCTGGCTGCAACTTTGAATGAGCTTGCTTTTCAGTCCGAGATCGGCATGAAACTCTATGAAGACAACATTCCGTTGCGCGGCGAAGTTGATGCTGCTTGTGAATTTTTGGGCCTTGATCCGCTTTACGTTGCCAATGAAGGCAAGCTTGTGGCATTTTGCCCGGCCGATAAAGCACAAGAATTACTGGCGGTAATGCGGGCCAATCCGCTGGCGGCGGACAGTGCGATCATTGGCGAAGTGCTAGAAGACGAGATGGGGTTTGTCACCATGGAAACCGGTTTTGGCGGCACCCGTATTGTTGATTGGCTGGCCGGCGAACAACTGCCAAGGATCTGCTGATATGGAAAATTTTTTACTGCTTGGGTTGCTGGTTGGCATGGCCCATGCCTTTGAAAGCGATCATCTGGCGGCCGTCGGTACAATGGCGGCGGATGGCAAGACCACGCCAAAACGATTGGCTTTTTTAGGGGCCAGCTGGGGTATGGGACATGCCACGACGCTATTTCTGGTCTCGCTGCCGATCATCCTGTTTGGCGTGATCCTCACCGATAAAATGGCGGCTGGTCTGGAATTTGCGATCGGGGTTTTATTAGTCGGGCTTGGGGCTCAGGTGTTTTATAAATTGTGGCGGGCGCGGGTGCATTTTCATGCCCATCAACACGGCGACGGACAGCGCCATTTTCACGCCCATAGCCACGCAAACGATACTATGGCGCACCGTAAAAATCCGCATCACCATGAACACAGCGCCTTTTCATGGCGGGCCTATCTGATCGGGCTGGCCCATGGCGCGGCTGGCTCTGCCGGTTTGGTGGCATTGGCCGCAGCGGCAACCCAAAGCGCGGTTACGGCACTGGCCTATGTTTTGCTGTTCGGGGTTGGCTCGATCTTTGGCATGGCGGCGTTAACCTATGCGGCCAGCTGGCCCCTGCGGTTGGCAGAAAAAACCGCCTCGCGCCTGTTGATAACCGTGCAGTTGGCCACGGCAGTCGTGGCGATTTCGGTGGGGGTTTTGGTGATGCTTGAAGCGGCACCAATCATCCGAGGGCTGGTTTGATGCGAATTTTGCTGCTGATTCACGGCTTTAATTCGTTATCGCAGCGGATATTTGTCGAGCTGAAAGCGGCGGGATATGATGTCAGCATCGAATTTGACATTAACGATGCATTGACCCGAGAAGCGGTGGATTTGTTTCAACCCGATGTGATTTTGGCACCTTATCTGAAACGGGCAATTCCGGACGATCTGTGGCAAAATCACCTGTGCCTGATTCTGCATCCGGGCATTACCGGTGATCGTGGCCCTGCGGCGCTGGACTGGGCGATATTGCGCGGGGATGAACATTGGGGCGTTACAGTTTTGCAGGCCGAGGCTGAAATGGATGCGGGGCCGATTTGGGCAACGCGCGAATTTAGCATGCGCGGCACGACAAAATCCAGCCTTTACCGTCGCGAGGTGGCGGATGCGGGCTTGGCTGCGATTTTCGAGGCGCTGGAGAAGCTGGAAAACGGCACAAAACCGACCGCGCTGAATTATGACGATCCCGGGGTGAAGGGTGAATTGCGCCCTTCGGTGACCCAGAAAGAGCGCACTATTGATTGGGCGGCTGATACGACTGAAACGATCTTGGCCAAGGTGCGGGCATCGGACGGGGTTCCCGGTGTCAAGGAAGGTGACTATTTTCTTTATGATGCTCACTTGGCCAGCGGGCTAACCGGTGCTGTTGGTGAAATAATTGCCACTTCGGGACCGGCTGTTTGCCGTGCTACGCTGGATGGCGCGGTTTGGATTGGCCATATGCGATCACGCGAGGGTCAGCACCGGTTTAAACTGCCGGCAACCATGCTGCTAGCGCCCGAGGTGCCGGAAGTTCCGCTGGATAGCGAGGGCGGCTATCGCGAAATTAGCTACCGCGAGGTTGGCGATGTCGGCTATTTGCGATTTAATTTTTACAATGGTGCCATGTCGACACCGCAAATTAACCGGCTGCTCAGCGCCTATCGAAAGGCGTGTAAACAGCCGACCAAAATCATTGTGCTGGAGGGTGGCGATGATTTCTGGTCCAACGGAATTCATCTGAATATTATTGAATCAGCATCTTCGGCGGCTGATGAATCCTGGTTAAATATCAATACGATGGATAATTTGTCCGAGGAAATTATCCGCACCCGCAGCCATCTGACTGTGGCGGCTATGGGGGCCAATGCGGGGGCCGGCGGGGTGTTTTTGGCCCGGGCGTGCGATTATGTCTGGCTGATCAACACGATCATCATGAACCCGCATTATAAAGATATGGGCAATTTGTACGGCTCGGAATTCTGGACCTATTTATTGCCGCGTTATTGTGGCGCTGAAAATTCAGCCCGAATAGCCGAGCAGCGTTTGCCGATGGGGGCAGTCGAGGCGGTGGAACTGGGCTTGGCTGATGCCGCATTTTCTGACAACCGTACCGATTTTGACCGGGAAACGGCGTTGCGGGCGGCAGCATTGGCAACCGGTTTTAGCCAGTTGGTTGGGGCTAAAAACCAGCGCCGTGATGCGGATGAAGCGATTAAGCCGCTGACCCAATACCGCACTGAAGAATTGAAAAAAATGCGCCGGAATTTCTTTGGTTTTGATCCCAGTTATCACGTGGCACGTTACAATTTCGTGCATAAGGTTTGTAAATCACGCACTCCGGTTACCTTGGCAAAACATCGTGACAGGCGTAAAATGGAAAGGAAAGCTTCATGAGCAAACCAACCATTCTGATCGTGGATGATGAACAGCGATCACTGGAAGCGCTGGAGCGTAATTTATCAGATGAATTTGACGTGCAAACGGCGCTAAATGCCATAGATGCCGAGGCGATTTTGGCGGATCACTGGGTGCAGATCGTTTTGTGCGACCAGCGTATGCCGGATATAAGCGGTGTAGATTTTCTGGTCAGTGTACGGGAGCGGTGGCCGGATGTTATCCGGATTATTATTTCGGGTTATACCGATGCCGAAGATATTATTTCAGGCCTGAATGACGCCGGAATTTACCATTATGTGACCAAGCCGTGGCAGCCGGAAAAACTGATTATGGTGTTGCGCAACGCGGTTAATCTGTTTGAATTACAAAGACAGAATGAACTGTTGGCGATTGAGCTGCGGTTGTCTGGTAAAGTGGCACAAGAAAAGGTTGATAACCGTCGCAAAGGCTTGCGCAAGCAGTATAATTTCGATGACGGGATCATTCGCGGCAAAACCAGCCCGATGAACGATATTTGCAGTACCCTTAGCCAGATAGCGCCTTATGATTTGTCAACTCTGATCACCGGTGAAAGCGGCGTTGGCAAAGAGCTGGCGGCGCGTGCAATCCATTATAATTCATTGCGCTGGAATAAACCTTTTGTGGTGCAGGCCTGTGGTTCGATGCCGCCCGATTTGCTGGAAGCCGAGCTGTTCGGATATAAAAAAGGCGCGCTTAGCCATGCTGTTCAGGACTGTTCAGGCATGTTTGAACGTGCTGCCGGGGGTACGATTTTTCTGGATGAAATCGGCGATATTCCACCGGCTTTTCAGGTGCGGTTACTTAAGGTATTACAAGATGGCGAATTGCGTCAGGTTGGTTCGATGCAGACCCGGAAAGTAGATGTGCGCATGATTGCCAGCAGTCAAAAAGAGCTTGAGGAAGAGGTTGCAGCCGGACGTTTACGCACGGACCTTTATTTTTATCTTGCAGGTGTGACCCTAAAAATCCCGCCCCTTCGTGAACGCCGCGAGGATATCCCGATTCTGGCCAGGTTTTTGTTAAAGAAATCGATAGATAAAATTGGCAAACTGGCGGCGGGATTTAGCGCCGAGGCGATCTCATGCATGAAGCGTTATGAATGGCCCGGCAATGTGCGCGAGTTGCAAAACGAGATCGAGCGGATGCTGGTGATGGGGCCAGAGGACGAGGTGCTGGGGGCACAATTGTTGTCGCCCAAGGTGCTGATGGCTACATCGCCGGATTTGCCGGATGATGTTTCCATTTTGAATAGTAGAACCGACACATTAAAAGAACGCGTCGAGGCGATCGAGGCCAAAATTCTACGCGAAAGCCTGATCCGCCACCGCTGGAACAAAAGC
>DOHJ01000217.1:8879-12485 GCA_003535335.1 Paracoccaceae bacterium
GCGAGTTGGGCCTGTCGCGGGTCGGGTTGCGTGGCAAGCTGGAGCGTTATGGTTTGGTCCGCGAAGATGATCCCCAAAATGATACCCTGCTGGCGGGTTCTGGATAAGAGACAATTATGAGTGTAACGCCCATAATGCCAACCAACAAAGGCGCAGAACTGCACGCCGCGCAAGAGCTTGTTTCAAGCGTTCTTGGGGCGATGAGCGATTTGTTGATCATCTGTGATGTCCATGGGCGCATTCAGCACGTTAATCCGGCAATGGAGCGTTTCACAAACATCCCCGCCGCCAGTTTTGTCGGCAAGCCGCTGTCGGCAATACTAATGCCGCCAAAAGAGGATGCGCAGGAAAAATTGGTGCGCCACCTGAAAACCGGCATTGCATTTGCCGATTGTCAAGTCGGCGTAATTGATGCCAAGGGTAATCCTTTGCCCGTGTCGCTTAATTGCAGCCCGCGGCAAGATGAAAACGGGCATGCGGCGGGGATGATTTTGATCGGGCGGCCCAAAAGCGAATTGCAGCAAGCCTATAGTGAACTGGACGATGCATTGGGTAATTTTGAACAGGCCCAGCAGCATCTTGTGGCATCTGAAAAGATGGCGGCACTTGGGCGTTTGGTGGCCGGTGTGGCGCATGAATTGAATAACCCGATCAGCTTTGTTTTTGGCAACATGCACGCGATGAAAATTTACGGCGAGAAAATCACCGCATTTCTGCAAGGGCTGGATAACAGCCCAAGCCCCGAGGCGCTGCAAATCCTGCGTCAGGAATTGGGAATGGATCGCATTGCAGCGGATATTTTACCGCTGGTCGAGGGCACATTGGAAGGGGCCGAGCGAGTAAGCGATATTGTGCAGGATTTGCGACGGTTTTCGGGCAACCAAACCGAACCGCTGGAATGTTTTTCGCTGGATCCGGTGATGCGAACTGCCTTGAACTGGGTGCTGCGTGGGACACGGAAGCAACCTGAAACCGAAATTGCCTGCCCAGAAGATTTAGAGCTAACCAGCAATAAAGGGCATTTGCATCAGATACTTGTCAATCTGGTTCAAAATGCTGTTGACGCATTAGCCGCAACGCCGGATGCCAAAGTTACCCTGACAGCCCGTGCATCTGATACAGGGGTTGAGCTGTCAGTTTCCGATAACGGCCCTGGTATTTCAAAAGTTAATTTGGGCCAGATATTCGAGCCGTTTTTTACCACCAAACCAATTGGCAAGGGCACTGGTCTGGGGCTTTACGTCAGCTATCGTCTGGCGGATGAACTTGGCGGCCATCTGATTGCCAAACCGCAAAAATCCGGTGCCTGTTTTGCTTTTTCTATCCCCTTCACACCGCCCGGATCGATGCGGTGATGCAAGCATGGCGGATACGGGTGCGCGGGCTGGTGCAGGGGGTTGGTTTTCGCCCGCATGTCTGGAAACTGGCAAAACGGTTTAAGCTGCAAGGCTCTGTTTTGAATGATGCGGGCGGGGTGGTGATCGAGCTGTTTTGCGATGCGGCCACACGGGCGCATTTTGAGGCAGAGTTGACGGTAAATGCGCCACCGCTGGCACGAATTGACAGCTTGGAACATTCCCGGATAAAGGCAATTCCGCCTGAGGGTTTTAGCATTATTGCCAGTCGCTCCGGCAAGGCCGATACCGGAATTTCGCCGGATGCCGCCAGCTGTCCTGCCTGCATTCGTGACATATTTACCCCCTCTAACCGCCGCTACCGCTATCCGTTTACCAACTGCACCCATTGCGGCCCCCGCCTGACAATCACCCGCGCCATTCCTTATGATCGCGCCAACACGGCAATGGCCGATTTTCCTATGTGCCTTGCCTGTCAGGCTGAATACGACAACCCCGAGGACCGCCGGTACCACGCCCAGCCAAATGCCTGCGCTGAATGTGGCCCGCAGCTGGAATTGCTGGATGCCAAAAGCGAACCGGTGGCAGGTGATCCACTAGAAATGGCCGCAAAACTGATCAGGGATGGCAAGATCGTCGCGATTAAAGGACTGGGGGGCTTTCAGCTTGCGCTCAACGCCTTGGACGAGGTCGCGGTGGCCCGATTGCGCAGCCAAAAACACCGTCCCGCAAAGCCGCTGGCCTTGATGGTGCGTGATATCGAAATGGCCGAGTCACTGGTGGCGGTATCCGAGCTTGAGCGCAGTTTGTTGCAAAGCTGGCAGGCCCCCATTTTGCTGCTTCCCCGAAAAGGAGAGGTGGCCGTAAATGTTGCTCCGGATCAAAGCTGTCTTGGGGTGATGCTGCCAAATTCGCCGCTGCATCACATCCTGTTTCAGGGGCTTGATGGACCGCTTGTGATGACCTCGGGCAATGTGGCGGGTGATCCGCAGATTACCGACAACGGTGTGGCCCTGCAAAAACTGGCCAAAATTGCCGATTATTTCCTTTGCCATAATCGTGAAATCGTCAACCGGATGGATGACAGTGTGTTGCAAATCATCCGCGGCACGCCACAAATACTGCGCCGCGCCAGAGGTTATGCGCCTGCGCCGCTGTTGCTGCATCAGGGGTTTGGCGATTTGGCTCCGACGTTGGCCATGGGCGGAGATTTGAAAAACACCTTTTGCCTGCTGGATCGGGGCCGCGCTGTTGTTAGTCAGCATATGGGCGACATGGATAACCCCTCCACCCAGCGTGATTTTCGCGATAATCTGGCGCTTTACCGGCAGATTTATGATTTTCACCCGGAGCGGGTTGCGGTTGACCCTCACCCTGCTTATTTTTCTACCCGCTTGGGGCAAGCACAAGCGAAAGAGCAGGATACTCAGCTGCTGCAAGTTCAGCACCATCATGCCCATGCCGCTGCTGTGTTGGCCGAATGCGGATTTGCCCCCGATACGCCACCGGTTTTGGCCGTGGTGCTGGACGGGCTGGGGTATGGTGCGGATGGCAGCATTTGGGGCGGAGAATTTTTGCTGGCGGATTTCAAAAACAGCACCCGACTTGCACATTTTTCCGCCGTTGCGCTTGCGGGTGGTGACAAGGCCAACCAGCAGCCATGGCGCAACCTTTTTACCCATCTGCGTGCGGCCTTCGGACCAGAGGATTGGCAAAGCCGTCTTGGCTCATTGCCGGCCGCCAAGGCGCTTGGTTCCAAGCCGTTGTCAATGTTGGAGCAGATGGTCGACAAGGGTTTGAATAGTCCGGTCGCCAGTTCGGCGGGGCGCCTGTTTGATGCGGGCGCGGCACTTTTGGGTCTATGTTTTGAACGGATTGAATTTGAAGGACAGGCGGCAATGCAACTGCAGGCGCTGGCCGAGTCCGAGCCGGGCGAGACAGGTTATTACCCGCTGGAATTTGGCGAGGTTCTAACGTGGCAGCCGCTGTGGTCGGGGATGATTGCAGATTTAACCAAAGGGCATTCGCAAGCTGTTATCGCCAAGCGGTTTCATAACAGCCTGATCAGGATTATCGCGCAAACCGCAGCTGAGTTGGCCAACAAACACGGGGTTGTGCAAGTTGCGCTATCGGGCGGAGTATTCCAAAACCGGCTGCTTTTGGACGAGGTTTCATCGGCTTTGGAAGGGCAGGGATTTTGCATTTTGTCGCCCAAGATATTGCCGCTAAATGATGGCGGTTTGTCCTTGGG
>DOHJ01000227.1 GCA_003535335.1 Paracoccaceae bacterium
CCCTACACGACGCTCTTCCGATCTTGTCTGGGCGTGCTTACCGTTGATACCGCATTCATCTGTGACCACAACCTCGATTACTTGCAGCCCGTCACCGGCGGCTTGCAGCGCATCCTGGCGCTTGCCATCGGCAAAGTCCAGCGACAGGGCGGCGCGAAATTCGTCCAGTGCGTCGGGGCTGGCCTCAAGCACCAGCGCGTCACCGGCCAGCAGTTTTGTGGCGTTTGCATGGCCGTAACGCCGTTTGCCATCGCGGATCAGGCCAAGAATGGCAACATCGTTTTTATCAGCAATTTCATAGAGTTCACGAACCCGTTTGCCGATGTGGCCGGATTTTTCCGGCACGGTCAGCTCGGCAATATATTGGCCCATGTCCGCCATCGGATCGCTGGCCTCGCTGGCATTTTTGCCCAGCGGGATAAAGCGCCAGCCGATAAAGGCCACGAATAGCAGGCCCGCAATTGCGGTGATGCCACCGACGGGGGCGAAATCAAACATCTTGAACGGCGCGCCCAGACTGTCTTCGCGGATGGTGGCAATGATGATGTTGGGCGGGGTGCCGATCAGCGTCACCATGCCGCCAAGGATGGTGGCAAAGGACAGCGGCATCAAGGAAAGACCGGGCACACGACCGGCCTTGCGCGCGGTCTGGATGTCGACCGGCATCAACAGGGCCAACGCCGCCACATTGTTCATAAACGCCGATAAAACCCCGCCGATTGCCCCCATCAGGGCAATATGCGACCCCAGTTTTCGACTGCTGTCAACCAGTGTTCGGGTGATTAAAAACACCGCCCCTGATCGCACCAGACCGGCCGAAACCACCAGCACCAGCGCCACCACGATAGTGGCTGGATGCCCGAATCCGTCAAAGGCGCCTTTGACCGGGATCACGCCCAGCACCACGCCCGCCATCAGGGCGGCAAAGGCCACCAGATCATAACGGAACCTGCCCCAGAGCAATAATCCGAAAACAGCGCCGAACAGGGCAAACAGGGTAATTTGGTCAGTGGTCACAAGCAATGCTCCTATAATTTAGCCCTTTGAAACCGATTCCGCGCCGCTTTGCAATGTTGTGCAAGCGCCGTGAGTGATTTATAGAAGGCCGGAAATAGATTTATTCGACGGAGAGAACAGCATGGCAGGTCACTCAAAATGGGCAAATATCCAGCACCGCAAGGGGCGCCAAGATAAACTGCGCTCGAAACTGTTTTCCAAGCTGGCCAAGGAAATTACCGTGGCTGCCAAAATGGGCGACCCCGATCCCGACAACAACCCGCGTCTGCGCATGGCGGTCAAAGAGGCTAAATCGCAATCGGTGCCCAAAGACGTGATTGACCGCGCGATTAAAAAATCGGTGGCCGGCGAGGGCGCAAATTACGATGAAATCCGCTATGAGGGTTACGGGCCAAACGGGGTTGCGGTGATTGTCGAGGCGATGACCGATAACAAAAACCGCACCGCGTCCACTGTGCGCTCGCTGTTTACCAAAAACGGTGGCAATCTGGGTGAAACCGGATCGGTCGGTTTTATGTTTGATCGCAAGGGGCAAATTTTCTATCCCGCCGCAATTGGTGACGAAGACACGGTGATGATGGCAGCCCTTGAGGCCGGAGCGGATGATGTCGAGAGCAGTGAAGATGGCCATCTGATTTACTGTGAAAATAGTGATCTGCATCAGGTTTCGACAGCACTGGAAACCGGGCTGGGCGAACCCGAGACCGCCAAACTGGTTTGGGTTCCGAACATTTCTACCGAGCTTGATTTGGAAGGTATGCAAAAGCTGATGAAGCTGATCGATGCGCTGGAAGATGATGACGATGTTCAGCGGGTGACAACGAATTTCGAGGCCAGCGACGAGGTGATGGCGCAGCTTTAAGAGGTTAATTATTCGGGGCCTGCGTGGATTACTCAGGCCCTGTTTTTTGATCGAATTATTTTACATCCACTTGGCAACATAACCGCCGACCATCTCATGGGCCAGATAGCCATAGAATTTATGCGGGTTTGAACGACCATTCGAAGCATAACAGTTGTAAATTCTTTTATCCTCGATGGAATTCAGGAATTCCCAGCGTTTCATCAACCGGTAATCGCCTTTCATGGTCGCGTCATGGGCAACAAAATCATCCTTAGCCGCAATGTTCACCCAATCGTGGATGATGTTTTCCGGGTATCTGTCTTTGTCACGTTCATGGCCGTCATACAGGTTTCGCTTCACGCCGGCTTCGCCCAGCGGACAACCCAGCGTGAGCCAGAGATTAACCTTGGGATTGTTGGCGCGCACATCTCTATATTCGCTCATGCGTGAAAATTTCCACAAAACATCATAGCTGACCATGCAGCCCATAGAATGGGAAATCAGACAAATATCATCGCCATTGATCAGGGCAGGTTTCAATTTATCCTGCAAACGGTCTCTGACTTCGGAGCCAACCTTGCGGGTTAAAAGATATGCCCCCATATCCGCCGTTGCGTGGCTGATTGCGGCCATGTTTAAAAAGGTTGCGGTGGTAATGGCCGAAATCGTGCTAAAGGCCCGCACAGCATCATCCAGCCATCTGTAATCGATATTATCACGCAAAATTTTACTGTAAGCCGTTTTGGAGTGTTTGGAGATTGCGCCAAGCGTGTCTATTGTTTGCTCAACTCCGTTATGGGGCAAGCATGGCGCATTTCCAAAGTCCGGATCGGTTTGGCTTAGATCGTCTTGGGCAGTTTTTAACAGACGGTTGTTAACATCCCCGTAATAGACAAAATCGATTGGTATCTGGCCGGTTTCAAGCTGCGCCGCTTTGGGCGGATTCACCCGTTTAACCCCTTGAATAAGGGCTTTTTTCTGCAATTCTTCATAAGGGGCCTTGGCAGGTTTTGTGTTGCGGCCATGGATAATTATGATGCGTTTTGACATGTTTACACCTATAATAATTTTCTAAAATAATGCGCTAGCATAGCACATTTTTGCTCTTAATCGTAGAAAAAACTGTTGGCATCCTGCAAGAGGTGTGTTGCGGGCTTCAGGCAATCAACCACTGCTTTGCGGTATCTATGACCGCGTGGCTTAATGGCTGTAATGCCGGGCCAGCCACGCGGTTGAATTGCCAAAACAGCGGCACATCATAAACCGGATTTACGCCAAAACTGATCAACCGACCCGAGTCAATATGATCGCAAACCAGTCTTTGCGGATTTAACCCCCATCCCAGCCCTTCAATCGCGGCCTCGACAAAGCCCCGGGTTGACGGCAGCATATGCGCCGGAGGAGTGATGGGTTTGCCAAATTCGCGCCTTAACCAGTGGTGTTGCGAGCGGTCCTTGCGGTTAAATACCAGCATCGGCGCAGCTTTGGCGGCGGCTTGATCAAAACCGTCAGGGAAATACCGGCTGGCAAATTCGGGGCTGGCCGTGGCCAGATAACGCAATGAGCCAAGCGCAATCGCATCACAGCCCTGCACGGGTTTGGCATGTGCGCTGACCGCGGCCGTTGCTTGGCCCCTGCGCAACCAGTCGGCGCTAAAATCCTGATCATCGGTGCTGATATCAAATAAAAAACCATCCGCTTTGGCCATGGCTTTGATAAACCACGTATCCAGACTGTCGGCATTCACCACCACCCGGATCGGGGTGGGACCAGCAGCAGGCAACACCCCGTTTAAATCGGAGCCAAGCGCGGTTTCCAGCAATGCCACCTCTTGGGCATGGCGAAACAAACGCTGGCCTGCTGCCGTGGCCGTGGCCGGATTGCCGCGAATGATCAGCACAGAACCCAGTCGATCCTCCAGGCACTTGATCCGTTGTGAAATAGCCGACTGGGTGACGTGCAGCGTTGCGGCGGCGGCTTCAAAGCTGCCAGTCTGGATGATGGCGCGCAGGGCGGCAAGCTGTGTGTAATCCATCATTAGAATTATTAATCCTGAAGCAGTTTAATTAATTACACTAATCAAACCCATTAGATTAACCCTGTCAAGAAAAGGAAACATAATGCAAACATTTCTGGCAGGATTTATACTGGGTTTCAGCCTGATTTTGGCAATTGGCGCGCAAAATGCCTTTGTTTTACGCCAAGGTTTGCGGCGTGAATATTTGCTGGCGGTTTGCAGTTTTTGCGCGATCTCCGACGCCATTCTGATCGCCATCGGCGTTAGCAGTTTCAAGCTGATATCGGGCTTGTTGCCATGGGTTGGGCCGGCGTTTCTTTATGGGGGTGTTGCATTCTTAATCTGGTATGGCTGGCGAAATTTCAGATCGGCCTTGCGCGGCGGGGCACAGTTGCAAGCCTCTGAAATAAAATCAAATAATATAAAAAAGACGCTACTCACCTGTCTGGCATTAACCTGGCTAAACCCGCATGCCTGGCTGGATACTGTGGTGCTTGTGGGCACGATTTCCAGCAAATACGCAAACCCGGTCACCTTTGGCGCAGGTGCCATGCTGGCCTCGTTCACATTTTTCTTTTTGCTGGGTTACGGTGCGCGTCTGTTGGCCCCGCTTTTTGCGCGGCCCACGGCATGGCGCCTGCTGGATTTAATCGTGGCGATCACCATGTGGCTGATTGCGGCGACCCTGTTGGTTAAATGAGCCTTGCCAAAACCTGACATCTGGTATCCATTACCTGAATGCAAAATGCGCAACATAATCAACGCCCCGTCTGGGGGGTGATCTGGATTCTGGCCACGGGGCTGGCATTTGTGGCTGTGACGGCCGTTGTCAAACATATCGGCAGCGACGTGCCGCCAGCCGAGGCCGCATTTTTGCGCTATTTGTTGGGGGCGGTTTTTTTAATCCCGATGCTGCGCCCGCTGATTAAGGCGCAGTTGAACCGCCGCCAGATTATGCTGTTTGGCTGGCGTGGTCTGGCCCATTCTCTGGGGGTTATCCTGTGGTTTTTCGCCATGACCAAAATCCCGATCGCCGATGTTACAGCAATGAATTATCTGGCACCGATTTACGTAACCATCGGAGCGGCGTTGTTTTTAGGCGAAAAACTGGCTTTTCGCCGGATGTTGGCGATTGGCGTGGCCTTGATCGGCGCGTTGATTGTTTTACGCCCGGGTTTTCGCGA
>DOHJ01000098.1:0-3104 GCA_003535335.1 Paracoccaceae bacterium
AACATGGCCACGGGAACGGTTTTGACAATGCTGCGCCGCCAGCTGACTGGCGCAGCCGTAAAGTTTAAATAAACGGCCGCAAGGCAGGCGGCCAAGATAAGTATTGCATTTGGAATGAACATGGCTGGTATTCTTGGCTGGAGTTTTCGATCAAACAATGCCAGACTTGGCGGATGAAAACCATGTTCTATTCACTGCTATTGGCATTATTTTCAGCCCAGACGCTGGGGGCTGAAACCCCGATGAGCGGGGCCGAGTTTGAACGCTATTCAACAGGGAAAACCATCCATTACGCAGATCAAAACCAAAGCTTTGGCGCGGAACAATACCTGCCCAACCGGCACGTGCGCTGGTCCTATCAAAACGGTCCGTGCAAAGACGGGATCTGGTATGAAAACGATGAATTGATCTGCTTTGTTTACGACGATGATCCGGAGCCGAAATGCTGGGCCTTTTATCAGCGCAACGGGCATCTTGTGGCAATTTACGAAAATGATCCTGAAAACCCGCCCCTGCTGGAAACCAAACAAAGCAGGAAACCATTGCTTTGCTTAGGCCCGCAAATCGGAGTCTAGCGCAAGTCCAATCCGATTGAATGCGCTCTAGAACAAAGAACCCTGATCCGGCGCAGGTTTGGCGGGTTTGCTTTTGCGCGCAGCCCCGCTGCCGGTTTTAAAACGACCGTCTTGAAACTCAATCTCCAGCGCGCCCGATTTACTGGCCTGATCTTTGGTTGTCACCACATCCTGACCCGCGCGCACCACGGCATAACCACGGTTCAGGGTTTCCTTGTAGCCCATCGTCTGGCGCATGCGCTCCAGTGATTGCAGCCGGTTGTTCCAGCCATCCAGTTGAACCCGCGCCGCGCGGCCAAGACGTTTTTCCTTGTGCCTAAATTCCGCATTTTGACGTTGCAGATCACGCAACAGCAGGCTGGGACGCAAACTGCCGCTGATTTCCGACAGCCTAACCCGTTTGATTTGCGCAGCCCGGCTCAGGGCCGCAGGCAGACGTTCAGCTGCGCGATCCAGCCGTTGACGCGGGCTGTCCAGCAAACTGTCCAGCCGCGGCAGGGCGCGGGCCAAATCACGCAGGCGGGTTTTTCGCTGATCCACCGCACCGGTGGCGGCGCGGGTCAGGCGGGCGGCCTGATTCTCCAGCCAGCTTAGCAATTCAAGCCGCACAGGCACGGCCAATTCCGCCGCTGCTGTCGGGGTCGGGGCGCGTTGATCCGAGGCAAAATCAATCAGCGTGGTGTCGGTTTCATGACCCACGGCCGAAATCAGCGGAATATCCGAGGCAGCGGCCGCACGCACCACAGATTCTTCGTTAAAACCCCAAAGATCCTCGATTGATCCGCCACCACGGGCCACGATCAGCAAATCGGGCCGCGGCAAAGCCCCGCCTTTGGTCATGGCGTTGAAACCTTCAATCGCGCGGGTTACTTCGGGGGCGCATTGTTTGCCCTGCACCGCAACCGGCCAGACCAGAACCTTGCGCGGGAAACGGTCACGCAGACGGTGCAAAATATCGCGGATCACCGCCCCCGAAGGCGAGGTGATTACCCCGATCACTTCGGGCAAATACGGCAATTCCTGTTTGCGATCAGCGGCAAACAGCCCTTCGGCCATCAGCGCCGCTTTGCGTTTTTCCAGCATCGCCATCAGCGCGCCCATGCCGGCCGGCGCAATATCGTCAATCACCATCTGGTATTTCGACTGGCCGCCAAATGTGGTCAGTTTTCCGGTGGCCACCACCTCCATGCCTTCCTCGGGCTGCACTGCCAATCTGGCGGCAACGCCTTTCCAGATCACCGCCGACAGCACGGAGCGGTCGTCCTTTAAGTCCAGATAAATATGCCCCGAGCGCGGGCGCGACACCCGACCAATTTCGCCCCGTACCCGCACACGGCCAAATTCGGTTTCAATCGTGCGTTTCACCGCGCCCGAAATTTCGGTCACAGTAAATTCGGGGGCATTTTCGCCTTTTATCGGCTGATCAATCAGGTCGGACATATTTGCTCGCTTGTTTATCGCTGACGCCCACCTTAAAACGCCTTTAACCAAAACCCAAGCAGGGACATCCAAATGAATATTCTTATTTTAGGCAGCGGCGGACGTGAACATGCGCTGGCTTGGGCGATCGAGCAAAACCCGAAATGCGACCGGCTGATTGTGGCACCGGGAAATGCGGGTATTTCACAAATTGCACAATGCGCCGATCTGGACATTATGGATGGCGATGCAGTGGTTTCATTTGCAATGGACGAAGCGATTGATTTTGTCATTATCGGCCCCGAAGCCCCGCTGGATGCAGGCGTATCCGACCGTCTGCGCGAGGCCGGTGTGCTGTGTTTCGGACCAAGCCGTGCGGCGGCCAGACTTGAGGCCTCGAAATCCTTTACCAAAGAAATTTGCGCCGCAGTAAATGCGCCCACCGCCGCCTATGGCCATTTTACCAAGGCGGAGGCCGCCAAGGATTACGTGCGCGCCCAAGGTGCGCCAATTGTGGTCAAGGCCGATGGTCTGGCAGCCGGCAAAGGCGTGATTATGGCCATGGACGAAGCCACAGCGATAGCCGCGATTGACGATATGTTCAGCGGTGAATTTGGCGACGCCGGTGCCGAGGTGGTGATCGAGGAATTCATGCAGGGCGAAGAAGCATCGTTTTTCGTGCTGTGTGATGGCAAGGACGTGTTGGCCATGGGCACGGCGCAAGATCACAAGCGGGCCTTTGAAGGTGATCTGGGGCCAAACACCGGCGGCATGGGGGCTTATTCACCGGCGCCGGTGATGACGGATGCGGTGATTGCCAAAACCATGGAGCAGATCGTCAAACCCACCATGGCCGAAATGGCGCGTCGCGGCACTGCGTTTCAGGGTATTTTGTTCGTTGGCTTGATGATCAAAGATGGCCAGCCGCGGTTGGTGGAATATAATGTGCGCTTTGGTGATCCTGAATGTCAGGTTTTGATGATGCGACTGGGGGCGCAAGTGTTTGATTTATTGCAGGCCGCCGCCGAAGGTCGTTTGGCAGAGGCGCGGGTGAACTGGGCGAATGATCATGCATTATGCGTGGTTCTGGCCGCCGGTGGTTATCCGGGG
>DOHJ01000098.1:3512-7805 GCA_003535335.1 Paracoccaceae bacterium
TTGTGGCGGTTGGTGGCAGGGTTTTGACGGCCACCGCACGGGGCAACAATTTGGCCGAAGCGCAAAAGCGGGCGTATGCAATGGTGGACAAGGTGGATTGGCCCCAAGGCTTTTGCAGGCGCGATATTGGTTGGCGTGCGCTTTGATTGCGCCGTCCAACGGGGGTTTCCACCCCCGGACCCCCGAGGATATTTATTGAACAATAATGGGTTAATTACAGCTTAGCGTTCTGAGTATTGATTTGGGGCCAGCATAAGGCGCGACGGATTGCGTTTTGATTGTTTTGCCCACGAGGCGCGAAATCATAATATTTGACCAATCAGACGAGGCTGTGATTACTTCGGGGCCTGTGCCGCAATCGCGAATGCCGCCAGAAATATAATCATCACCAAACCTGTGGTTGGTCAGGTTGCCGGTTTCGGTGACAAACTCTAGCTTTCCATCTTTGAAGCGCCATATTTTTAGCAATTTTGCCAAATGCGGCCGATCAATATAGGCCAGCTCGATAAATCCGTCACCGTCCAGATCAGCCGCGCCAACCGGTGCCAGCCAGCGGTGTGAGCGGCCAATATGCGGGGTCGCGGTGATTTTGCCGCTCTCGTCATAAACAGCCAGCTGCGCGCCTTTATTAACCTGGGTTTCAACCACAATCACTTCGGCTGTGCCGTCGCCGTCAAGGTCGCTTAAACGCGGCGCAATATCCTCAAACACACGGTTTTCAGGCAGGACAAAGCGGATGGATTTGCCGTTTTTCAACTTTAGAAGCAAAGCGCCATATTCAACCGCATCACCGAAAACACCATGGGCGTAACGTGTGGTTGGAGCGTCATATTTGGCGGAAACGATGTCGGAATTTGCCGCCGTGATCATCAGTGAAAATGCAATGATGGTTGCGCGCAACATTTTATATCTGCTTTTCAGGCAAATGCATGATCAGACCGTCAAGATCATCTGTAATCGTGATTTGGCAAGTCAGGCGCGATCGGCTCATGTCTGGTTCAAAGGCGAAATCCAGCATGTCTTCTTCCATCGCGTCCATTTCCGGCACTTTTTCAACCCAGTCGGGGTGCAAATAGGCGTGACACGTCGAGCAGGCGCAAGCACCGCCACAATCGCCGTCAATCCCGGGAATGTTGTTATCGCGCGCCCCTTCCATTGCTGTCATGCCGTTATCGACAGCGACAACATGTTCGGTGCCATTATGTTCAATATACGTTATATTTGCCATTTCATTCCATCGCCCATGACGTTTTCATGCCTCGTTGCTTGGCAGATAAGGCTTTTACGCAGAATTTACCATAGGCCGCAAGAAACTAGCGCAGAAATATAAGTGGGCCGCGAAGGTGACAGGTTGCTATTTTCTTCAGCTTGGCGCGCTTAATGCTTTATTCAGATGATCTGTGCGGGTATCAGAACCCAACAATACAGCCAAAAGGCCGATGTGCAGTACATGAACAGATTGCGTAAAATAAAATGGCTATCAGGCGTTAGCGTCTTGCTGCTTGCTGCCTGTCAGCAAGGCCCGCCGGTTATTTCGCTGCCCGTGGGCGAAACCGAAATGATCAGTGTTCAAACCAAAGCACCGGCAAAGAAAGTCGCCGGGGTTTGCTGGGCCAAAGACAGCACACCTGCCTTGGTGGAAACTGTTACCGAGAAAGTGTTGGTCAGCCCGGCAGGGCGTACAACGGTGGCTTCGCCTGACGGGGCGCCAACCTATCAAACCGTTAACAAACCGGCCGTTTATAAAACCGTCACACGCCCGAAAATTATTAAACCGCGCGCCGATTTCTGGTTTCAGGTTCCCTGTGATGACATGATGACCCGCGATTTTATTGGCAGCTTGCAACGTGCGTTAAAATCGCGCGGGCTTTATCGCGGGGCCTTAAGCGGCGTGATGGATGCCAAAACCCGTAAATCCGTGCGCTGGTTTCAAAAACGCCATGGGCTAAACAGCGCAATCCTGTCGTTTGATGCGGCACGCCAGCTGGGCTTGATATCTTATTTGCAATCACTAGAAAAATAAAAACTGCTTTGAAATAAACAAGGGCACCAAATCGGCGCCCCTGTTCGTATTTTCAAGTTGTAGTTTTATTTATTCAAGCGACAGCGCTACAAAACGCGGCTCGCCTGAACGACGCACCAACAACAAAAGCGATTTTCGGCCCGCCTCTTTGGCATCTTCAATCCGCGTTTCCAGATCCTTGATGCTTGCGATTTTTTGCTGACCGGCTTCGGTTATCACGTCGCCCGCCCGCAAACCTTTTTCAAATGCTTCTGTTGTTTCATCCACATCTTTCACAACCAAACCCTGTGCGCTGTCGGGCAGATCCAGCTGCTTGCGCAACTCATCCGTTAAGGCACTTAAGGTCAGGCCCAAAACAGCTTTTTTAGTCGGCGCAACACCTGGCTTTTCGGTTTCCGAGGTCGATGTGCCTTCGGCTGTTTCACGACGTCCAAGCACAACTTGTAATGTCTGGGTTTTGCCATCGCGAAGCACAATAACACGCACCTCTTTGCCAATTTCGGCATTGCCAACCTGACGCACAAGCGCCCGGGTGTCTGTGATATCCACCCCGTCAAACGAGGTAATCACATCGCCAGATTTAATGCCAGCTTCAGCCGCCGGACCTTCTGGAACATCCGTCACCAATGCGCCGGTTGCATCCTTTAGCCCCATGGCTTCGGCCACATCTTCGGTTACATTCTGAATGCGCACCCCCAGCCAGCCGCGCCGCGTTTCGCCAAATTCCTTCAGCTGGCCAACAACCCGGGTCACAACATTAGAGGCCATCGAAAACCCGATGCCGATTGAGCCGCCATTCGGCGATAGAATCGCCGTATTCACACCGATCACCTGACCGTCCATATTAAACAATGGTCCACCGGAATTACCCCGATTAATGGCCGCGTCTGTTTGCAGGTAATCGTCATACACGCCGGAAAGTTCGCGATTGCGGGCCGATATGATACCGGCGGAAACCGAAAACCCCTGCCCCAACGGGTTGCCCATGGCCATCACCCAATCGCCAACCCGCATGATGTCACTGTCACCAAAAGACACAAACGCAAGCGGCTCGTCGCTTTCGACTTTTAGCAAGGCAATATCAACCTTGGGATCGCGGCCAATCAGCTTGGCAACCAGCGTTTTACCCGAGAAAAATTCGATCTTGATCTCGTCTGCATCGGCGATCACGTGGTTGTTGGTGACGATGTAACCATCCTCGGAAATCACAAAGCCAGAGCCCAGCGCTTGCGATTTGCGCGGCCGGTTGCCGTTTCTGTTGCCACCACGGTCCATGAAATCCTTGAAAAAATCCTCAAATGGCGAGCCTTCCGGAACGATCGGTCCGGGCAGGCGGCCAGTCGGGGCGGCAACTGTTGTGCTGGTGGTGATATTCACCACCGACGGGCTAATTTTTTCCGCCAGATCAGCAAAGCTTTCGGGCGCGCTACGGGCATGAGCCGCAACAGTTTGCAGCATTAACAATGCCGTGGCCAATGCCAGAAACCAAAGCGCCTGCAGTGGTTTAGAATGTATATTATTCTGGGTCCAGGGTATGGATATTGCTTTCGATTTCACTTTTATGCTCCTCTTTCAGTCCCTGCATCATGACAATAGTCACATGCGCGATGTTTATTCTTGCTACAACAGATAGGGGCTTATTTGCAAAACTCAAACCCCTGAATGCAAATTCAAGCATTTGTGAAGCAGATTTCAGCTTAAAACCCGCACAAGCCAGATTAAACCAACCCCAAAAGCGATGGAAATCAGGCCAAACCGGCGCCGCGCGTCCAGTGGCATTTCTTTTAAAGCCGCAAGCAGGCGTTCCACAAGCGAAGGGGCCAGCGCATAGGCCAGCCCCTCTATTACCAAGACCAGCCCGAGGGCCAGAAATATGGTTTCCATCATTCGGGGTTAGCCGATTTCAGATAGCTAAAGAAATCACTATCCGGCGACAGAACCATGTTTGTGTTACTGCCCTTCAGGGATTTACGATAGGATTCAAGCGAGCGGTAAAACTCAAAGAACTCCCGATCCTTGTTAAACGCTTCGGCAAAAATCGCGTTGCGTTTTGCATCTGCCTGACCGCGGATAATATCGGATTCTTTTTGCGCCAGCGAAACCGTTTCAACCACGGTTTTATCGGCCGTTGCCCGCACACGCTGGGCTGCCTCGTTACCGCGGGCAATTTCGTCGGCCGCTTCACGTTCACGCTCGGCGCGCATCCGCTCGAATGTCCGTTCAAGGTTTTGATCGGGCAAATCAGCGCGTTTGATCCGCACGTCAATAAT
>DOHJ01000066.1:0-2445 GCA_003535335.1 Paracoccaceae bacterium
AGCACCTCGTAATTGGCAACGTAATGCGCAATCGCCTCGTCAACGGATCCATCCAGCGCCGCACGTTCACTGTCTGACAGCGCCGCATAAGCATCGGTGTTGACCACAACAGGGCAGTTCACTGTGCCGGGATTCAGGTTTTCGGTCCACCATTCGGCTTTGTCGATGGTGCGAAAGGCCAGATGGGCGTGCTGGGCAAAGGCCACGGTATCAACAACACCGCTCTCCAGCGCGTTATAGGTTTCGGTTGCAGTGACCGAGGTGGGCACGGCACCGATGGCCTTGAAGGCTTTGCCGATCCCGCCGGTTGCACGCACGCGCATGCCTTTCATCGATTCCAGCGTCGCGCGCGGATCACCCGTGCCAACGATGTTATATTGCGGCATTGGCGAGGTCATCAGCAGCTTGGCATCCCAACGCGCCAGATCGGCCTGAACGGCAGGGTGGGCGTAAACCGCGCGGGCAACAGCGACCTCTTCTTTCAGGTTGGCAACGCCAAGGAACGGCAGCTCCAGCACTGTGATGGTCGGGTTTTTATCGCGGTGATAACCGGCACAAAACTGGGCCATTTCAAAGGCGCCAATCGAAATACCGTCAAGGTTTTCTTTGTTCTTGGACAGACCACCGTAGGAAATGTTCAAGGTGAACTCGCCATTTGTTTTGGCCGACACCAGTTCGGCCAGTTTTTCAACATGTTCGGTAAAGGCGCGGCGCTTGCCCCAGAGCGATACATTCCACTCGGTTGCCATTGCTTCGCCGGCAAATGCCACCGCAATCGCAGCCACGGCCACACGGTTAAATAGATGGTTCATAGTTATCCTCCCAGAATTTGTGAACATCAAATATGATAAAGATCAGCCTAGCGCGTGATTCCTGCGTTGCCAATCAGTATTACCGAGATAATTTTTCGATGAGGCCTGTTGTAGCCTCGTGTCATTACTAAATGGAACACAGTACATTGCTCGTATCTCCTTAAAATAATGTACGGGTTGGTTGGAATTAACCCTGAAGCGACATTTTACTTTAAATTTAAATAAATCAGCAATTTAACTAATTATTAAGGCTGAGTTAATACGTGTATGATGTGGCGTAAGCGGAATATAATTATGACAGACACATTACCAAGAAGCTAAATCATGAAAATTTTAGTTGATTTGTTCACGCTTTGACCTCATAAGGCAATGAGAACATCAGGTGAACATAAGCAGTGATTGCCGCCGCAGGGTGGATGTGGAATAAGGGAAGAAACAATGGCAACGGCAGATTTATTAACAATGAGTAACAAGCGCGATACAGACAAACAAAAGGCGCTGGATTCAGCGCTGGCCCAGATTGAACGCCAATTTGGCAAAGGCTCGATTATGAAGCTGGGCCAGGAGGATGCTGTGCAGGAAATCGAAGCCACCTCGACCGGCTCGCTGGGGCTGGATATTGCGCTTGGCATCGGTGGCATCCCAAAGGGGCGGGTGATTGAAATTTACGGCCCGGAATCCTCGGGAAAAACCACGCTGACATTGCATTGTGTTGCCGAGGCCCAGAAAAAAGGCGGCGTTTGCGCATTTGTTGACGCGGAACACGCGCTTGACCCACTTTATGCCAAAAATCTAGGGGTCAATACGGACGAGCTGTTGATCTCGCAGCCTGATACGGGCGAGCAGGCCTTGGAAATTACCGACACTCTGGTGCGATCCGGTGCTGTCAATATGATTGTGATCGATTCGGTTGCCGCCCTGACGCCGAAATCGGAACTTGAAGGTGATATGGGCGATTACAGCGTCGGGGTACACGCCCGTTTGATGAGCCAGGCAATGCGTAAATTGACCAGCTCGATCGCGCGTTCTGGCTGCACAGTCATTTTCATCAACCAAATTCGGATGAAAATTGGCGTGATGTTTGGCAGCCCGGAAACCACCACTGGTGGCAATGCTTTGAAATTCTATTCTTCTGTCCGTCTGGATATTCGCCGCATCGGTGCGCTGAAGGATCGCGACGACATTGTTGGCAACGCAACCCGTGTAAAAATTGTGAAAAACAAGGTTGCCCCGCCCTTTAAGCAGGTAGAGTTTGACATCATGTATGGTGAAGGCATTTCCAAAATGGGTGAATTGCTGGATCTGGGCGTCAAAGCCGGTATCGTAGACAAGGCCGGATCGTGGTTTTCTTATGGAGACGAGCGCATCGGTCAGGGGCGCGAAAATGCCAAAACATATCTGAAAGAACACAAGCGCATTGCCTACGAAATCGAAGATAAAATTCGCGGGGCACACGGGCTTGAGTTTGACATGCCAGCAATTAGCGAAGATGGCGAGGACGTGCTGGAAGGCTAATCCGCTTAATTGAATTTTGAATTGGGCCGCCGGTATTATGCCTGCGGCCCTTTCTTATTGTGGACAGCAACGGATCACGAGGATAAACGGGTCAGAACCCGATATTATCCAAAGAGCC
>DOHJ01000066.1:2847-3561 GCA_003535335.1 Paracoccaceae bacterium
GAAATCCTGCCCAGCTCACCGCTGGTGCCCCGCAATGATCCCACCTTGATGTTTACTGCTGCCGGCATGGTGCAATTTAAAAATCTGTTTACCGGTTTGGAAACCCGCGACTATAATCGGGCTGTAACGGCACAAAAATGTGTGCGCGCGGGTGGCAAGCATAATGATCTGGACAACGTCGGCTACACCTCGCGCCATCATACATTCTTTGAAATGCTGGGAAATTTTTCCTTTGGCGATTACTTCAAAGAAGATGCGATAGAATATGCTTGGGATTTGCTAACAAAAGAGTATCAAATCGATGCAGAAAAGCTGTTGATCACAGTTTATCACACCGATGACGAAGCCGCAAAAATCTGGAAAAAAGTTGCCGGTATTTCCGACGATAAAATTATCCGCATTCCAACCGATGATAACTTTTGGTCAATGGGCGCAACTGGTCCGTGCGGACCGTGTTCGGAAATCTTTTATGACCATGGTGATCACATCTGGGGCGGTCCTCCGGGCACAGCGGATGAAGATGGTGACCGCTTTGTCGAAATCTGGAATCTGGTTTTCATGCAATATGAACAACAGGCAGATGGTAGCCGAACAAATCTGCCGAACCAGTCAATCGATACCGGTATGGGGATCGAGCGGGTTGCGGCATTGTTGCAAGGCAGTAACGATAATTACGCCAGCGATTTGATGCGCAGCCTGATCGAAGCTCACGCC
>DOHJ01000220.1:0-909 GCA_003535335.1 Paracoccaceae bacterium
TTCGGCTTGGCTATAACCTTGAATATAAAGCAAGGCCGTCAAATCGCCATTGTTGATCCTGATATCACATTGCTCGGCCACGTAGGGTTTGGCGTGTAATGCCACGCCTGCCCCGGCGGCCTTCAACATGCCCAAATCATTGGCTCCATCACCCACGGCCATTACCTGATCAGCCCTTAATCCAAGCCGATCTGTTATTTCTGATAAGGCCGTAACTTTGGCATCCCGACCCAAAATCGGCATGGCCACATCGCCAGTCAGTTTGCCATTTTCAATCAGCAAACTGTTGCCCCTATTTTCGTCAAAGCCTAATTGTTGCGCGACCATTTTGGTAAATGCCGTAAATCCCCCTGAAACCAAAGCCGCATAAGCCCCGCTCCCTTTCATTATGGACAACAGTTCTTTTGCACCGGGCATCAAGGTGATGCGATTGGCTAAAACAGTCTCTATTACTGACGAGTTCAACCCTTTTAGCAACATAACCCGCTGCATTAGAGACTCTTCAAATCCTAATTCGCCATTCATTGCACGCGCGGTAATTTTTGCAACTTCTGCGCCAATACCTGCTTCGGATGCCAGCTCGTCTATACATTCCTGCTGAATAATTGTGCTGTCCATATCAGCCAAAAGAACTTGCTTTCTACGCCCGTCAACAGGTTGAACAACTAGATCAACAGCTATTTCCTGCATCTCTTTCCAAACGGCCCAACGGTTGGTTGGGATTGAGGGAATGCTGAATTCCACCGCAATATCCGGTGACAACCACCGTGGATCATTACCACCCCAAGCATTTCGAAGCATCTCGACAGTTGCGGGTTTTAGCACCGGTTTAGCGGGATTGCATAGCATCGTAACCATATACATTTTCGTCATCCTTATCTTTGGTTATTCGGAATTATTGCCGCATTA
>DOHJ01000220.1:1317-4609 GCA_003535335.1 Paracoccaceae bacterium
CATCTGGTATTTATATGGCTATGTTTTGGTTTTCATAGATTTTTCTGCAAGCTGTTGTAACGCGCAGTAAAATCTTTTCGTACTGAAACTGGCGGGCGTAGATGAATACACAAGCCGTTGATTGCATCAGGGGAAGGTTTGCCAAACAGTTTGTCGGCCTCTGATTTTGTAAAACCTGCAATTTGGGTCGCCTCAAGCCATGCACTGATTTTATCCGCTTTTTTTATCTGCTTTTTAACCGCGACAGGCAAAGCCGCAGGCAAGCCAAAACGGATGTGAATAGCCCCAGTCAAGCGTTCATCAAGCACGCCATAACCCGGCCCAACCGCAGATTTCACCGGCGAAATCATATCGCCAATCACATATTCCGGCGCATCATGCAGCAACGCGGCCAAGCGCCATTTTACGGGGGCAGATGGCTGAATCAATGAATATATCTGCTCAACCAGGATTGAATGTTCCGCAACAGAATAGGCATAATCACCTTTGGTTTGCCCATTCCATCGCGCCACAAAGGCCAGCCCATGGGCAATATCCTCAATCTCGATATCCATCGGGGTTGGGTCCAGCAAATCAAGACGCCGTCCTGACAGCATCCGTTGCCATGCGCGGGGTTGGGTAGGCATTGGCATATCCTTGTTTTTTGATTTATATTGAGCATCTAAACTATGCTATATTTCAATCCTACAGTCATTCACAAAAATGATTTCTGTTAGCACCTTATACTATAGGCGGTCATTCATTTTGCCAGTTAATCGGTTGATAAGTTGCTCTTGTTAAGAAGCGGTGCTATTTGCCACTTTAATAGTCATCGAACCGTAAGGAAAACAGCCCAATGGCAACCGATTTTATAGTAAAAGACATCTCTTTGGCCGAATATGGCCGCAAAGAACTGAATATCGCCGAAACTGAAATGCCCGGCTTGATGTCCTTGCGCAAAGAATATGGCGAGAGTAAACCGCTAAAAGGCGCGCGCATCGCCGGTTCATTGCACATGACAATCCAGACCGCAGTATTGATTGAAACGCTGGTTGAGTTGGGTGCCGAAGTGCGCTGGGCTTCTTGCAACATTTTCTCAACCCAAGACCATGCAGCCGCGGTAATTGCCGCTGCTGATATTCCGGTTTTTGCTGTAAAGGGCCAGACCTTGGTTGAGCATTGGGATTATCAGGACAAGATATTCTTGTTTGAAGAAGGTACCTGCAATCTGATTTTGGATGATGGTGGCGATGCCACGCTTTATATTCTTTTGGGTGCGCGCGCAGAAGCCGGTGAAACCGATCTGCTGGAATCGCCAACCTCTGAAGAAGAAACGGCCATATATGCCCAGATTAAGAAACGCATGGCCTCAAGCCCGGGCTGGTTCACCAAACAGCGCGATGCAATTCAAGGCGTTTCCGAAGAAACCACAACCGGTGTTCATCGTTTGTATGAACTGGTTAAGCAAGGTCAACTGCCATTTCCTGCGATCAACGTGAACGATTCGGTTACCAAGTCCAAGTTTGATAACAAATACGGCTGCAAGGAATCTCTGGTTGATGGCATTCGCCGCGCAACCGATACAATGATGGCCGGCAAGGTTGCTGTTGTGTGTGGTTATGGCGATGTTGGCAAGGGATCGGCGGCATCATTGGCCGGCGCAGGTGCTCGTGTAAAAATTACCGAGATTGATCCGATTTGTGCGCTTCAGGCCGCAATGGATGGCTTTGAGGTTGTGCGTTTGGAGGATGTGGTGGATAGCGCCGATATCTTTATTACAACCACCGGCAACAAAGACGTGATCCGTATTGAGCATATGCGCGCAATGAAAGACATGGCAATTGTTGGTAACATTGGTCATTTTGACAATGAAATTCAGGTCGCAAGCCTGAAAAACCATAAATGGACCAACATCAAAGATCAGGTTGATATGATTGAAATGCCGTCAGGCAGCCGTATCATTTTGTTGTCCGAGGGACGTTTGCTCAATCTAGGAAACGCAACGGGCCATCCATCATTTGTAATGTCGGCGTCTTTTACCAACCAGACATTGGCCCAAATTGAATTGTGGACCAAAGGCGACAAATATAAAAATGACGTTTATATTTTGCCTAAGCATCTGGATGAAAAAGTAGCGCGTCTGCATTTGGGTCGGATTGGGGTTAACCTGTCGGTTCTTGATAAAGAGCAGGCTGATTATATTGGCGTGTCAGTGGACGGGCCATATAAACCTGAACATTATCGTTACTAATAATCAAAAAACACTGGTCGGCCGCAATGATAATGCGGCCGGTTTGCACTTCCAGCTATCCGCCGTAAAATAATAATAGAGTCATATGCGCTAGCATCGGGAATTAGTTTCGTCACGTTGCATTTTGCAGTAACGTTAGGGCTGTATGGCTTCCGCTAGTATTTATATTCAAAGCCTGAATATCAGCGCGCAGCAAGAACAGACGTGTCAGGTCTTCTTGCTTTTCAGGTGTGGCAAATTGTTTGATCCCGTCGTCACCGAAGGCAGAGCGCGCCTTGTCTTTAAAGGTTTCCAGCTGCTTATCCAAATCAAGAGTACCAAATGATTTGGGCAAGTTAAAAGCCGTTTCAAAAACCTTTCTCATAGGTGGATTGCCCATAATCGTAAACCACATGGTGTCTTCCGCCAAATCCTTGCCGGCAATTTCTGTTAGTTCCCGGTCTATCCCAAGCGCAAGGCGAAAATTTTCATTCTGATTACCAATTGCAGTTTCAAATTGCCGCTCTTTAAATGCAGAGGTGATTTTCGAACCAAAATCACTTAAAGTAGTACTCGGAACAGAAAAATCCCCGAACCCAAAAGCCTGGGAAAACTTTAAATAGCGCTTGTCAGATAGTTTGTTAGCCAAAGCGTCGTTTGTAAGTGTGCCATCTTCAAGCACCTTTCGAATAAAAAACTTGTTATTTATATCATCGCCCAGCCCGAAGGCCTCTAAAGCGACTTTTAACAACCTTCGGTTTGAGACCAAATCCTCGGCTGTTTTAATTTTGCCAATATTGTCTTCAAAATATTTGGTCTCACGGGCCACCTCGG
Organism: Paracoccaceae bacterium; assembly: GCA_003535335.1. Classification (GTDB taxonomy): domain Bacteria; phylum Pseudomonadota; class Alphaproteobacteria; order Rhodobacterales; family Rhodobacteraceae; genus Profundibacter. The sequence continues at coordinate 4,361 of DOHJ01000220.1, forward strand.
GCGATTTTGCATAGGCATCCTTTTGATTATCAATGGTTCGATTCAAAAAAGACCAACCGGCAAAACCGCCAAAGGGAACGACAGGCTGAAACATTAAGCCATGTCCGTCGCAAGCAACCGTTCTTCGCGGGGCAATAACCCACGAAGTGCTTTGAGGGCCTGATAATATTGCCCCGCCAATACTTCATCCGATGCAGTCGTTAATAACGTTCTACTGTCATAATCCGTCAAAACCTGACTTAACTGCTC
>DOHJ01000220.1:4993-6313 GCA_003535335.1 Paracoccaceae bacterium
ACAAGCTGGGCAATATAACAGACGCGGCGAACAGGTGTATTCACCTCTTCGGGATGGATAGCATCACGAAGGCGAAGAATGTTGGCGTTAGGTGTAATGATTGATAGCCGACTGCGCCGGTCACCATTTTCAATTACAGCCCCGTTGATCAACACTCGTTCCTTTGGCCCAAGTTTTAAGACAAGACCACCCATCAAACACCTTCCCTATGGCGAAGTCCGCCCATGATTGTTGTGTTGATTTCAATTAAAACGTCAACAGTCGCTTCGCCTTTCAGAACTTTACTGGTGTGCTGTTTTGTGAATTCATAAAGATAGAAAATCCTGCCACGCAAAGCATCAGGCAGTTTATTATCACTATCCGATACATCAGCTGCCAATATTGTCCATAGCTTGATGTTCTCATGCAGAGCGTTCACTAGATTATTAAAATTGGTTTTTCCAGTTGAGAATGATTTTATCCGATGTGTAATGCGGGCAAAGGCATCATATTCATTGCTGCGAGGGGTGCGTATCGGGGCTGCTGTATTGGAGTAGGCCGTTTTGGCCATGCTAAAAGCGTTCATGTCATTACCTTTCAATGACAGGGGGAAATTAGAACGCGGGTTTTACCGCGGTGAAGGGGGCACCAGTTCCGGTGCCCCGCTCACTTGCGTTATCTAAATAGTGACAGTACCGATTGCGGAGATTGGTTGGCAATCGATAGCGCCTGAACCCCCAGCTGCTGTTGAACTTGCAAGGCTTGCAAGCGGGCAGATGCCGCCTCCATATCTGCATCCACCATCGAGCCGATACCGGCCTTAAGCGAGTCTGTTAGTTTGCCGATGAAATCGTTCTGGGTTTCAATCCGTCCCTGCGCCGAACCAAACGAGGCCGATGCAGAGATTGAATTGCTGATCATCGTTTCAATGTTATCCAGAGCACTAGTGGCACCGGCGCTTGATGTAACGTCAATTGCTTCCAATCCACGCAAGCCACCCGATGCTGTACCGCCGGCATTACCTGTTTCTGCAAATGCCAGGCTGGCACCGCTATTATCGACCTTCAATGACCATTGCCCGCTGGTGGCATCTTTAACAACTTGGGTTGTGATGTCGGCCAGACCAGCCGAATCAACGGCAATTTTCAAACCCTTTGCCACATCTTCCATGGTTTCGCCTTTGCCGGCGATATAATCATAAGAAGAAGCACCAACAGTAACTTTATAGCTATCGCCTTCGTTGACGGCGGCGTTGGTTGAAAGAGCAACATTTTCAGCCCGTTCATCAATTGCACCAGAGGTATGAACTAGGCCGCCGGTTCCGTTCAAGGTGGTAATCAT
>DOHJ01000207.1 GCA_003535335.1 Paracoccaceae bacterium
AATCACAGCGCCGCGCGGTGTTCAGGCCATCGGCCAGCTTTACCGCCAGCTCAATGGCGCCGCAATGGCAGGTTAATTTGTGCGTGTTCATCTGCGGTTTCCAACCGTGGGGATGTTTGATTTTATCAGTTTATACTTGGCCTCGGGGTTGGGCGGCCGACCGTCGGTTTTGTTCCAGAATGCCTTGCCCCCCAGACGCCGCCACAACGGGATGGTAAACAGCAGGCCGAAAAAGAAACCGCCGGAATGTTCCCAGTAGGCAATTCCACCCGCGCCGTCTTGCGGCGTGAAACCGCCAAACAATTGCAAGGCAAACCAGATGCCCAGCATGACCCACGCAGGTATCGGGAAGATGCGGAAAAATATGACAAATATGATCAATACGTCGATTTTTGCCTTGGGAAACAACAGTAAATAACCGCCCATCACGCCGGCAATGGCACCGGATGCACCAACCACCGGAACGTAAGACAAAGGATCCGAGAGCAGTTGAACATAACCGGCGGCAAAGCCGGAGAGGAAATAAAACAACAGGAACCCACCATGGCCCATTTTATCTTCCATGTTATCGCCGAAAATCCATAAAAACAGCATGTTGAACAGCAGATGCATGATGCCGCCATGCAGAAACATCGAGGTAAACACGGTGTAATATTGGTTAAAATTCACACATTCGGTAATTCGGATCGGCACCATGCCCCATTCGGCGAAAAACTGGTTGATGAATTGCGGGTTTTGCAATTGGGACCAATAGGTCAGGAAAATTGCAATATTCAGCCCGATCAGCCCGTAGGTGACATAGGGTTTTTTCAAAGACGGGTTGTGATCACGGATTGGAAACATCTGGTCAGAATTGCTGATGTGGCGGCTTTGGTCAAGTGCGATAAACGCCGGTTAAATCCGAACCGCCTTGGTCCAGAACCGGTGCATCATCAAAGCACCGGCCACCGCCAGCCCGACAACCAGCCCCAGCCAGACCCCGACAGCGCCCATTTCAAAGACAAAACCGAACAGGTAACTGGACCCCATCCCCAGCGGCCAGTAGGCTACGGCGGCCAAAAGCATTGGCACTTTGGTATCCTGCACGCCGCGCAACAGGCCCAGCGCGTTCACCTGTGCGCTATCGGCAAACTGAAATAATGCGGCCACCGATAGCAGGCTAACGCCGATGGCAATGATTTGGCCGCGGGCCGGGTCAGCCGGGTTTAAAAACAAGCCGATCAATAGCTCGGGGATGCTTAAAAATATGATGACCACTAAAATTGAAACAACAAAGGCCATCACCAGCAAAACCAGTGCGCCGCGTTTTAACGCTTGGGCGTCATTTCGGCCAAAAGCTGTTCCGGCTCGCACGGTTGCGGTGTTGGAAAATCCGACCTGAATCATAAAGGTAAGGGCGGTTAGTTGCAGGGCAATGCCATGTGCCGCCAGCTCGGCCGTGCCAATCCAGCCGACCAGAATGGCCGAGGCCGTAAACAGCCCGCTTTCGGAAAGGTTGGTCAGCCCGATTGGCCAGCCCAGCCGGAACACCGCGCCAAATGCCTCGCGATCACTGCGCCAGAAACGTTGGAACAGGGCGTGCTGGGGCAGGGCGCGGGCAATAAAGATTGCCAGAATTACAAACGATATGGTTTGCATCAACAAAGAGGCAATCGCAGCCCCGCGCATGCCCAGTTCCGGCGCGCCCAGATTGCCAAAGATCAGGGCGTAATTTACCACAACATTCATCACAAATGCCGCAAGCGTAATCCACAGCACGATATTTGCGCGCTCTAATGCGGCCAGATAGTTTTTCAGCACCATCACCAGCAAGGCGGGCAGGGTGCCCCAGCAGGTGATGCGTAAATATTCCTGTGCCAGCTGGGCAATTTCGGTTTCCTGACCCAATGCAATCAGGATCGTGGCGGAAAAATACATCAGTGGCAGCACCGTGACACCGTAAATTAACGAAATCCACATGCCCATGCGGGTAATGCGGCGCACCTCGTGGCTGCGTCCGCTGCTTTGGGCGCTGGCCACCATCGGCGCAACGGCAAAGGCAAAACCCGAGCCCATGATAAACAGCAAAAACCAGAACGATCCGGCCAATGTAACCGCGGCCAAGGCCTCGATATCATACCAGCCCAACATCAGCATGTCGGTCAGGTGAATGGAAAACTGCAACAGGTGGCTGCCGATTAACGGCAGGCCAAGCATCAGCGTGGCGCGGGCATGCGCGCGATATGTCATTTCACGAGGTGTCATATTTTCGGCTTAGGGCAGAAAACTGTTTTGGGCAAGTCGGTTACAGCGAAATGCGCAACAGTTGCAGGGCCACAAACACCACGATGCCACCGGCCAGTATTTCCAGCGCCGGCACCATAAACGCAAGCCGCGCCGAAGTGCCGGCCGACATCAGTGCGGATTTGCGAAACGTTACCGAGGCAATGGCAACCGCCACCGTAACGCTGCCGGTGCCCAGCCCCATGACCAGCGCGCCTAAAATTCCGGCCATCTGGATATCCATACGCCAAGTCAGAACCAACAAAAACAGCGCCCCCGTGCAGGGCCGGATTGCAATGCCGCCGATTAAAATCAAAGTGTCGCGCCATGAATTTAGCTGGGCGATTTCATCGGGGGTAGGCCCGTGGCGGTGGCCGCAACTGTTGCAGGTGCCGTCTGCGTGCTGATGGCTGCTGTGGCTGGGTTTTGACAACCGCCAAAAACCGCGGATCCCGCGCCATAACAGCCAAACGCCAATCAGGGCAATGGCCCCGTAACTGACCGGTGCCATGATGTATTCGGTGATATTATAGGTCTGTTTGCTGGACCAGTTCAATAAAAACACTG